>JAGOMW010000076.1 GCA_017993345.1 Candidatus Altimarinota bacterium
CTCTTACCGCTATTTTTGAGAATGCAAATGGTGGAAATACTGGTGCTATTACAGGTTATGTTGGAACTTCTACCTATTCTTTCTCTACTAGTCCTAGTTTTAGTAAAGGTACTGGTTCAGGATATGTACTTATGAACTAATTTAATTATTATAATAGTGTAAACCATGGAATGAATTAATACTTAATAAGTCCTCAATGTTAAAGAAACGCTGATTTACACTCGTTGAACTTATGATCGTTATTGCTATTATATGAATATTGGCAAGTTCTCTTTCTATAGCGATTATTCCTTATATGGCACGTTCTCGAGATACCAAAAGAATAACCGATATACAAAATTACCTCAATAATGTTATTGGTTCTTATGATAAGAACTTTGACACCTTCCCCTCTAACTATGGAAGTGGCGGAGGGTCTATGAATTTAGGCTATTGTCTTTCTGAAATTCCAACACGTACTGATGTACTTGCTCCTGGTGGTATAAATTGAAAAGATGGAAAGTTTACAACACTGAGGTGATGAGATACCACTGCTCCACCTCAAGATCCTATGTTACAAATAGCACTTCCATCACTCTGTAGTATGCCTGGTTCATATGTCTACTCTCGTATGAAATATAATGCTGATAGTGAGATCGCTATCATCGCTGCACGACTGGAAACTCGTACAAGTGGAAACTATGGAACAGGAGGAGATCTTACGAATACTTGAAAGGTACAACAAATCATTTTTGCAAAAAAGTCAACTATTCCTGATACCTCTCCCGATCAACTCTATGTCGTAACTGCTTTGCACTAGCAATTAAATAATATACCCCTCCAAAGAGGGGTATATTATTAGTTATTCCAGTTAATTATATTTTTTAATTATATACAAAATCCCTCTTTCGAGGGGTTTTGTATATCAAATGGCGGAGGGGCAGGATTTGCCCACAGGGTATAAACTTCGAATTCCTGAGCCAATTATTGCTTTAAAAAATATCCCTATTGGGATATTTTTGTAAATCAAATGGCGGAGGGACAGGGATTCGAACCCTGGGTACCTTGCGGCACGGCAGTTTTCAAGACTGCTGCATTCAACCACTCTGCCATCCCTCCAGGATGTGTGGTTTCGAGAACAGGGGAAGTATATGGAGAGCGTTCTTTTTGTCAAAATTTTTTGATAAAAATCTCAAAAATTATCCTGTTTCGAGTTTTTGAAGGTACTTACTAATGATCACTCTCACTCTGTATGTACATCCCATCACCAAAACTAAAAAATCGATACCTCCCTTTGATCGCGTATTCATAGATTCTTTGTGTATTTTCTTTTCCCAGAAAAGCACTGATAAGGACGAGAAGGGAGGATTTTGGAAGGTGAAAATTCGTGATCAAGTCATCTACGAGAAGAAAACGGATTCCCGGATAGATATAGATGCGACTCTCGAAGATGATACTTTCTTTGCCTATATGAATATCTGAAATCACTCACTCTGAGGTGAGATTTTCCGTGAGTCCATTCCAGAAGTTTCTTACTCATTCTGGAAAGATATCTTTCTGTATTTCTGTGAGATGATTCCAGATGTGTGGGAGTGACTCGAGTGTTCGGCAGACGGTGGTTCCGATGGCGAGTATTTTTTTCTCTAATCTTCTCAGAGCATATATCTCAGAAAAGAGTGAAATATCTACTTCTATAAGCTCTCCGTGTATCTGATAATCACGTACATCATCGGTATCGATCCCCTTAAAGGTTCCAAGCCCAACATGAAGGGTGACATATTTTTTCTCGATCGGGAGTTTGGCGAGGAGTTCCTGGGTAAAGTGAAGTGAAGCTGTTGGGGCTGCTACAGATCCTTCTTTTTTTGCGAAAGTTGTCTGATAATCTTCTTCCTTTGATTTCGTGTATTCTATATACGGTGGAAGTGGAAGCTCGCCATATTGTTTCATAATTTCGAATATCGACACTCACTCAGCCTTGAGGATACGTCCTGTGTCTGACATTTCGATCACTTTCAGATCCCCCTCTGGAAAGTGTATCTTTGTATTTTTGCGAAACTTTGCACCTGGTCTTACCATAGCTTCGAACCGATCATCTTGAAGCATTTTACAAAAAAGAATTTCTCCATTTTGGATTGTACTTTTCGTCCCATCTTCTCGACTAATTTCTACTCATTTGAGTGGTATACGTGCTGGAAGGACACGAGAATTATTCAGAAACATTACTCGGTCTGGAGGGATAATGGTATCGAGATTCCAGAAAGTACTCTCTGTTTTGATACCCCCCGTATTTTTATCGATAACGATGACTCTTGAATCATGGTGTGGATGAATTGCTTCTTGGGCAATCAATTCTTCTGGGAGCAGATAGTTATACTCTTCCAGTGAAAAAAGAGATGGTTCTATGGGATGGGATGTATTTTTGTCTATTTTCATTTTTCGTAAGGGATTTTTTGATTTTTGAATTATAGATGGTTCTATTTTTCATAAGAGAGTATATAAGAAAGAGGGAAGTTGCCAATATTTTTTCTTCTCATTTCCAGAAAAATACTTTTATTTTCCACTCTTTTCCTTATAGTGAATCTATGCGTATTTTCATTTTTCTTTCATTTTTCACGATCCTTTTTTCATCGTGTAATCTCCCTATACTTCCATCTGATTCTCAGGAAATTGTTGAAACAACCCAATCAGGAACTCTTTCTTATCAAGCGAGTCTTGATCCAGAGGTACGTCTTTCGCTTGCAAAAAAAAGAAAATCATATATTTCTGGAATCCGCAAGGGAGATTTTTATTCTCTCCAAAATGCTCCAGAAGAAGCACTTTCATACTATCTTCAAATCCAAGAAAAAATTCCAGATGACCAGGTGGTTCGAAAGAAAATAGCACACGTCTATTTTCTTCTCAAAGACTGGAAAAATTCCTACTGACAGTACGTCCAAGTACCTTTTACAGAACTCACGAAGAGCGAGAAAGATGAACTTTACCGTTCTCTTTTCTTTGATGCTGATAGGACTGATCGTCTTACTGAGCTTGCTCGATTACCAGAAGATCCTATTCAAGATTATTACCGAAATATCGATGTTTGTTACACAGGTATTCATAATTGTATCATCGGAATACAATGATATACTGGTTCTGAAGATCGTATTCAGGATATCAGGTTACAGATACAAAATGCTCCAAAAATATCAGAAGATTATCAATATAGAAATCTTCTCGTGGCAGCAAAATTTTATGAACAGGGAATGTATCGAGTGAGTTCAAAAATAGCACATGAAATTCTCGAAAATCGACCAGATTATACAGAAGCAAAAAAAATAGAAGCCTTTTCTCTCTATGAACTCGGGGAATACGATCCTGCAAAGAAATTACTTCTCCAGTATCTCGAAAAAAATCCAAATGATCTCGAGTCGATCGTTCGGATTGGTGAGCTCTCATTTCAGCTGGGTGACTATAGCACTTCGAATCTTTATATAAATAATGCTATTCTTGCTGGGTATACACCAAAAATAGATCTCGAACGAAGGCTTATATTTAACTATTCACTTCTCGGTGATACAGCTGGTGCTATGAAGGTTTTTGGATATCTTCTCCAAGAAGCAGATCTCTCTGAAGATGACTTTGCTGTTGGTATTTCTTTTGCACTCGAACAGTGACAAAATGAGAAAGCGAAGTCCTGGGCTGTTGAGGGACTTCGAGCTTTTCCAAATTCTCCGATTACCCAACCCCTCTAT
>JAGOMW010000014.1 GCA_017993345.1 Candidatus Altimarinota bacterium
CTTTGGAGTAGATGTATACACTTTGAGACATACCCCACGACGTTGTGGAGCTGCAAGAGGAGACATCGTCTTCTTGAGAGAATTTCGAGTAAATTGAAGTGCTGGAGACTTACTTTTTCGAGTAGGATCTTTACGTTTGCGACGAACCAGTTGATTGATAGTAGGCATTGGAAGAAATTATAAATAATTCAATATTGAATTTATGAACAAAGAGGGATTCAGATTTCTCATAAAGAAAATTTCCTGAAACTTATTTTTAACGTTTTGACCAAGACGGAGATTTTCGAGCCTTTCTGAGACCTGGTTTTTTACGCTCTACCTGTCGAGCATCTCGAGTGAGGAATCCTGCACCCTTTAGAGCTGATTTTAGATTTTCATCTACCACTACAAGAGCTCGAGCGATTGCATGACGGATAGCACCAGCCTGAGCTGACTCTCCAGAACCTTCTACTTTTACTTCAAAGTGAAATGCATCATAGAGTCCAGCCGTCTTGAGAGGAGCATAGATCTGAGAAAAAAGATCTGCACGTTTTATATACGTTTCGAGTGGAAGACCATTAGCGGTATTTGCACCCTTTCCTTTAAAAAGACGGACCTGAGCTGTTGCCGTTTTTCTACGACCAACTGCATATGAATATTGTTTCTCTGACATAAGATAAAAGTAAGAATGAATAGAGGAGAAATAAAGGAACTAAAGGGTGATTGTTTCAGGTTTTTGTGCAGCAAACTCATGATTTGCACCTATAACGAGCTTCAATCTTTTTTCCATACCATCTTGAAGACGATTCTTTGGAAGCATACCAACGATCGCATGGCGAAGAAGGTGAGTTGGGTTTTTTACACGCATCTTGGTAAGATTTGTCTCTTTAAGACCACCCATATATTGTGAATGAGAATAGTACATCTTATCTGCTTCTTTTGTACCAGTAACGACTACTTTTTCAGCATTGAGAACGACTACATAGGCACCATTGTCAATGTGTGGAGTATAATCAACACGATCACGACCCGCAAGCTTGCGAGCGATAACTGTAGAAATACGTCCAAGATTTTGACCTTCAGCATCAATAACGAGCCATTTACGATCATGACCAAGAAGTTGTTTTGCGACGAGAGTTTTCATAATTCAAGTGAAGTGAGAAAATAGAGCTTGCTCGAGTTTTCGAGCGAAACGCAGAATTAAGAGCGAAGCTCATAGTTCAAACGAAAGCTTTGATAGAATAAATAATTAGATAAGTTCGATTTTTACGAGAGTAGCTGAATCCCCATCACGATACTTAATAGGAGTAATTCGAGTGTATCCACCTTTAATATCCTTATATTTTGGAGCAAGGGCCATAAGAGATACTGTTGCCTCTTTGGTAAAGAGCTCTGCAGAAATCATACGAATCTTATTGTATTCAGAATGATCACCCTTTGCTGTTTCAATAAGACGATGAGCCAACCCTTCTATAGCATATGCTTTTTTTGAAGTTGTTTGGATAGCTTTATGAGTAAAGAGACTTGTAAGAAGGTTTCGAACCATACTCTTACGATGATTATCATCTTTTCCCTTAAAATGAAGGTGTTTTTGTACTCGGTGGCGCATAATAGAATATTTAGTTTAGAATTAATTTTTCGGTTCTCAGGAAGCAGTGATCAAGTATCCGGAAACCGAATACCTGTGAACTGCCTTCTGAAAGAGGAACTAGTCATCACCAAGAAGCTTGTGTCCACGACCTTTCAGTGCATCACGAACCTCTGTCATCGCTTTCTTTCCAAATCACTTGATGGAAGAAAGTTTTGCTTCTGTACATTTTGTAAGTTGCTCAATGGAAAGAATATCTCCATTTACGAGTGCATTGAGAGTACGAGGAGAAAGTCCCATAATTTCAATCGGAGTATATGTTTCTTTTTCAAGATCTGCTTTTACTTCTTGCTTCTCCTTCTCGATCACCTCACGGATATCAGAGATAAACTCACCACCTACCTGAAGACGATCTTCATTGAAGAGAGAGAAATATGACTCAAGCATTTTTGAAGAAAACTTCATTACATCTGAAGGAGACATAACTCCATTTGTCTTTACTGTAATTTCAAGAGAATCAAGACTTGTGATTTCACCATAACGGGTCGTCTTAATTTCATATTTTACATTTTGTACTGGAGAGAAACTTGCATCAAGAATCAAAACCTCTACATCTTCTTCACGTTTTTTAAGATCTTCAATCGAAGCATACCCAACATTTTTTTCAACACGAATTTGTATATCAAGATCAAAACCAGCATCAACAGTAGTAATATAGCAATCAGGATTGAGTATAACAACCCCGGAAGGAACTTTTATATCTGCACCAGTTACTATACCACCCTTCTTTTTTGAGAGAAAAAGCCATTCAATATCAGTAGAATCCTTTGAAACGATCAGGGATTTGATATTAAGCATCATATCAAGAACAGATTCGCGAACACCTGGAAGAGTTGTATACTCATGAGAGGCTCCTGCAACTTTAATGCCAGTAACGCGAGCACCAGGAATAGAGGAAAGCATAACTCGGCGAAGTGAGTTTCAGAGAGTCACCCCATATCCACTTGGAAGTGGTTCAATAATAAATTTTTCTTCAGTTGCAGAAATAATTTCTCTGCGGATTTTTGGAACTCCGATAGTATTATGGAGGATGTGCATAGATCGAAGATTAGGTGAAGAGCTAGGAGTCAGAAGAAAGATTTCAACTGACGAATGATTTCTCAACTCTGAGAGAATCTAAAACAATAGAATCAATTATTTTGAGTAAAACTCCACGATACGTTGTACATCTATCATTTGATCAAAGTCACCTTTTTCAGGAAGTGCTGTAATCGTAATCGAAAGGTTTTTCGGATCTACAGAAAGCCAACGAGCAGAAGTAACCTGAGCAGATGCATTTTTTGAAGCAAATGCTTGAAATTCTTCAACAAGAGATTTATAGAGTGCAGATTCTTTCATACGTTCTTTAATAGTGATCACATCACCTACACGAACTTCATAAGAAGGAATATTGAGTTTTTTTCCATTTACAAGGAAATGTGCATGTCCAACCTCTTGACGAGCCTGCATAATTGTACGTGCAAAATTAGCACGAAGAATAACCGTATCAAGACGAACTTCAAGAAGACGAAGCATAGCATCACCAGTAATTCCATCCATTTTTACTGCTCGATGATAGTATTTTGAAAATTGTTTTTCAGAGAGTCCAAACTGACGTTTTGCGGCTTGCTTCTTACGAAGCTGTACTCCAAATTCAGAAAGCTTTCCTGCACGTTTTACTTGACGGTGGTTGCTTTCGAGGTTATATTTTTCTACACCAAAAAGATTGTAACCTTCACGGCGGCAGAGTTTCATTTTAGGACCTGTATATCGCATAGAGTAGTGATTAAAAATTGAGTATTGAAGACTAAGAAAGAAAAGAATTTCTTTTTATAACTTACGAGCCTTACGTTTACGGCAACCATTATGAGGAACTGGGGTGATATCATAGATAGCTACAAGTTCAACTCCAGCATTAATGATACCACGAATTGCTTGTTCACGACCAGATCCGATTCCTCGAATATATACATGAGCTTTTTCTACATTATGAAGTGTTTTTGCTTTTGTTACTGCCTGTTCACTTGTAATTTGAGCGGCATAAGGAGTTGCTTCACGAGCACCCTTAAATCCAGCTGTTCCACCAGTTGCCCAAGTGAGAACTTGTCCAGCAAGATCAGAAACAACTACATGAGTGTTATTAAGAGTTGCCGTAATGTTTATAATCGCTTCGGGTACATTTTTACGAGTTTTTTTTGAGCGACGAAGTGTAGCTTTTGCCATACGTTAAGTTTATAAGATGATAAGTGGAAGAATATTTCTGAAAAAGAAATTATTTCTTCTTATTCTGAATAGTAACTGCCTTTCCTTTACGTGTACGTGCATTTGTCTTTGTACGTTGACCACGAACTGGAAGACGCTTACGATGACGAGATCCACGATAAGAACCGATATCTTGTAGGCGCTTAATATTTGTAGAAACTTCTCGACGAAGATCACCTTCGATAATATAATTTTTAAGTTCTGTACGAATAAGATCGAGTTCAGCCTCAGAAAGAGAACCCATTTTTACGTTATGAGCGATTCCTACTTTTGTAAGAATTGTCTGTGCAAGTGGGCGACCAACACCGTAGAGGTACATAAGAGAAATATCAGCGTGCTTCCCGTCTGGAAGGTTTACTCAAGCAATACGAGCCATAAGTGAAATGTTTAGATTTATTAGAATTTTATTGAAGAAATGTTCTTTGAGAAAGATTATCCTTGACGCTGTTTGTGCTTTGGTTCTTGGCAAATAACACGAACAACTCCTTTACGGCGGATAACCACACATTTATCACAGATTTTCTTAACAGATGGACGGACTTTCATAAAAAGAATGAATGAAGAGATAGAGAGTAACTCGAACGAGCAAACTCGAAGATGAATAATAGATGAAACGAATGAATGAGGAATGATACTATACTTCTCATTCCTTGATTTCATGAATCAGTCGGTTATTTACGGTGTTGTGGTGATCCTGGCGGACGCTGTGGAGCGTTTGCGTTTGGTTTTCGGAATGTGATACGACCTCGTGTGAGATCATAAGGCGTAAGCTCAACAGTAACTGTATCTCATGGAATGAGACGAATCATGTTTTTTTGCATTTTTCCACTGATATACGCACGTATCACCATATTTGAGAAGGCTTCTGGAAGCTCTACTTCAAAGATGGCTCCGGGAAGAGTTTTCAGTACTTTTCCCTCAACTTCGATCTTGTCGTCTTTCGGCATAAGGATGCGGAAAAGGTGAGATAAATACAAAAATAAGCTCGTGTAGTATATAGAAACGATCAGTAAAAGCAAATCAATTTCTAAAAATACTAGGAATCTTTCTCTATGAGTTTCAGAAAGGGCATATAGAAAAGAACAAAGTGAGCAATTTTTGTAATCAAATAATAAAAATCCCTGTTTATCAGGGATTTTTATTATTTTCTCTGTACCATTTTGTAGAATTCGAGGGTATCACCTACTTCAATCAGAATATCTCCTTTAAAGTTGATACCACATTCTTCTCACTCAAGAGCCTCGATCACATCAAGTGGTCATTTTTTGAGATTCACTACCTCCCCACTTCCAGCTTTTCTCTCTCAGCGAATAACACGGACTTTTGATTTTGGCTCTACTCGTCCGATATCAACACCAAGACCGATAATCATCATGGAGTTATTTTTTCCTGTATAGAATATCGCTTTCACTGTAGCTGTACCAAGCTCTGATTCTTCATAACGAATATCGATCATACCAGTAATAATCTGTTCCACCTTCTCGAGTACATGGTAGATCACTTTCTTATCGATAAATTCAATCTTCGATTGGGAAAGAGCTGATTTAGCAGAAGCAATAATTCCCACATTATAAGCAATTAAGAGTGCTTGGGAAGTACCTGCCATCATCACATCCGATTGATTCACATCACCGACAGCAGAATGGATAAATACTACTTGAGTTTCTGGGGTAGATAATTTTGCTAGAGCGGCTTTCAAAGCTTCGAGTGAACCACCAGAATCAGCCTTGAGAACAATCTTGAGTTGTTTGAGGGCTCCGGACTTGAGTCGAGACATAAGCATTCCGAGAGATGCTCACTCAAATGTATGGATAGATTTTGTATTTTTTGCAAGTGAATATTCCTTCGCTCGGATCGTGGCCAACTCTGGAGTTGAGAGAACCTGAAGAATATCACCTCCCTGTACCACCTCTGAAAGTCCAGTAATCTGAACTGGAACTCATGGACCAGCTTGTTCAATATTTTTTCACTTATAATCCTTCAGTGTTCGAACTTTTCCAGATGCCCCTCCACAAGCAATATTATCTCCCTTTTTAATTGTTCCTGTATTAATAAGGATCGTTGCTACTGAACCAAGTTTTTGATCGAGACGAGCTTCAATAACTGTCGCTACTGCTCCACGATCAGGATTAGCCTTTAAGTCCATCATTTCAGCCTGGAGAAGAATCATTTCGAGAAGTGTATCCATTCCCAATCCTGTATGTGCAGAAACTGGAACCATCACTGTATCTCCGCCCCAATCTTCTGGTTGAAGTCCATTCTCAGACATCTGACCACGAATAAGATCTAGGTTTGCCCCTGGTTTATCCATTTTATTGACCGCGACAATCACAGGTACCGATGCTTCGCGAGCATGGTTGATTGACTCAATTGTTTGTGGCTTCATACCTTCATCTGCCGCTACTACAATAACCGCAATATCAGTAAGCTTTGCCCCACGAGCACGCATAATCGTAAAGGCTTCATGTCCTGGTGTATCAAGAAAAGTGATACGTTTCTCATTTTTAGTAACTTGGTAGGCACCGATTTTCTGAGTAATTCAACCTGCTTCACCCGAAGCAACGGAAGACTTTCGAATATAGTCAAGAATCGAAGTTTTTCCATGATCCACATGACCCATGATCGAAATGATTGGTGAACGAGTCACGAGACGAGTTGTATCTTCCTCATGGACAAGATCAGAAATATTTCCGTCCATAAGATCAGAAACTGAAACATCTTCGGATACTTCTTTCGAAATCTTAATTCCAAATGCTTCCCCAATAATAAAAGCAGTGTCAAAATCGATAGGTGCATTCAGATTCACGAGTACTCCATTTTTCATAAGTTCCCCCATCACTTTCGCAACTGGAACTCCGATCTTATCGGAAAACTCTTTTACTGAAATCACTCCCGCGATCGAAACTTCTTGACCAGTACGATCTACGAGAACCTGTTTTACATCTTCGAGTGATTTTTCAGCTTTTTTACTCGTCTTGTGTCCACGTCGAAATCCTCCATCACTATCAACACCACCTATTGTCTTCACACTTCGACGCTTTGGATCATCAGCAAGATATTTTCCTCATTTATTTGGTCCTCATTTTTTTGCACTTCCATCACGAGAAGGTGTAGAAAAACCTATATCACGCTGAAACATTGGTTTTGCATCATCTCGCAGACGAGGAGCTCAAGCAGGAGATGAAGAAGATGGGGATGATGATGGACTTCCTGCACTTCTATTATTTGGACGATTTCCCTTATATCCTCCACCTTCTCCTGGTGGGAGCGGCATAACGGGACGATTTTCCAGTGGCTTAAACTTGGTTTCTACTTTTGCAAAAGAAATCTTCGGTATATGCGTTGTATCACGAGATTCTGATTTTGGTGATTGGTCTGCTCGATTCATGACACTTCGCATCAAACTCGATCCCGCATGTTCACGCTCAATAAGACGGGCTTTTGGACGTTCTTCTATGACAGGTGTAACAACATCGAATACAGGCTCAGAAATAACTTCAGGGGACTTTATTGCTACCTTTTTTACTATTTTTACTGATTTAGAAGGTGAATCAGAAAGAGATACTTCTGGAACTTCTTCATCAGAAGATTTTTTGACGACTGCTTTCAGTTTGAGTTTTACCGGCTTTTTGTCATCAGTATCTGATTTTTTCTGAGTAGAAACTTGAGCATAGTAATCATCCTGAGGAGCACCTTTTTGGACAGTCATTGAAGAAAAATGGGATTAAAAGAAAAGAAGTAAAGAAAAGTTCATAACTCTTTTCCCTCTCTTCTCATATGTATAAAAACTCGTATTTCTATAAAATGAAATACGAGAGTCCGAACGAACTCATATAAAATGTGAAAAGATAGTATACAAAAGGAAGATTTTGTCAAAAAAAACCCCTTCATAGAAAAATCCTCCACTTTTCTTAAAAAAAGTGGAGGATTTTATTTTTTCATTATCTCAACTCTGCCTCAACCTCTCCAGCAATCTTGATAGAGGGCTTGAGGGTTTTCGAACCAACTGCCCACTTCGCTGGACAAGCCGTTCCTGGATTTGCTTCCATAAATTGAAGCGCTTCAATCTTTCGAATCAACTCATCAGAATTACGACCGAGTGGACCACTCGTCACCTCTATCCCTCGACAGATTCCATGAGGATCAATAATAAATGTTCCACGACCCGCGATTCCTGATTTTTCATCGAGAATATTATACGAAGATGCTACTTCTGTATTATGATCGGCAAGCATCATATATGGAAAATGTTTCATTAGTCCTTCGTGTTTCACCCATGCGCGATGAGAAAATACGGTATCAGTAGAAGCTGCAAGAATCGTAACTCAGAGGTCATCAAATTTTGACTTTGCTTCTGCCATATCCTTGAGTTCTGTCGGACAAACAAAAGTAAAATCAGCAGGATAGTAAAAAAGAACGGTCCACTTTCCATGCATGTCTGCAAGGGAAATATTTGTTGTATCATCTTTTATCGGATCATATGCTGGAAGATCAAAAGAAGGAGCTGGAGTATCGATTTTTACCTGTTCGAAGAGGTATTCAGTATCGCAACAAGACATAATAATAAGTTTAAGATTAAGGGCGTTTCTTCTTAGGAAGACATATGAAGTATAGTTTTTTTATATGGAAAATCAAATCTAAATGAGAATTATTCTCATAATTATTCTCAAAGCATTGCTCGCATCATCCATGCGCGCTTATCTATTTGAGCCTTATCTCCTGTGAGAATGTCGGTAGTAACAGCATCTTCAGATGTAAGTTCGATCATTTTTGCCATCTCTTCAGAAATATGTTCGTAATCTGCAAGCATATTTTTTTGCATCTGACGAGCAGTCATCGGTAACTCATATTCAGAAAGTTTTGTTTCCATGAGAATCTCAGAAAGTTTTGAGATCGGATTCTGACGAAGTGCACGGATACGTTCTGCGAATATATCTATCTGACCTGAGAGTTCATTATAGAGTTCCCCGAAGAATTCATGATCATCTTCAAAATGTGGACCAACAACATTCCAATGACAAAATCTTGCATTCTGAGAGGCGACGGTATAGGCAGCAATAAGATGATTCAAGGAAGAGATTGATGGATTTTTAGAAGTATTCATGTGTACAAATAGTGAGTGATAAGTGAAGATATTATAGGGGTTTTCGCTTAATATCAAAATATAAATGAGAATTATTCTCATAATATGCAATTATATTTGGTATATTTATTTTTTTGGAATAAATGGGGAAATTCCTGGGAAATCAAACGAAGTAAAAAAGTTTTTTATGACTCATATATCCTGCTCATTTACTCAAGTGAGAGTAAAATTGCCCAGAGAAAGAATCATATACTGTCCCGATGATGTCTGAAATGGGTATATGAATGAAATATCTGTTTCATTTCCGCGATTCGTCATCGAAAAAATGAATTTCTGACCACTCTTTGTCTGAAGGGTCATATCGTGTATATTTTCATTATTGGACTGAGAATAGACTTTTTCAAAAGCCTCAAAAGAAAAATCCTTAAGAGGATATTCTGAGTCAAAGTTCGAAAAAATATCTGCAAGTGTTCGATAGCTTGTGAGATGAAGGTCACCACCAGAGATATTTCCTGTTTTTCACTTATACCAGAGAACATAGGTAATACCTCCGAAACTATCAGGGAGTTTATGAATACGAAATTCTATTGGGAGAGTGATAAGGCTTTTCGAGAGAATAGGGTCGGAAAAACTGATTTTTTTAGTGTCTGAATTCCAGATCGTCCCATCAACAATCATGGATCGAGCGTTTTCTATATTTTTTTTATCAGCAATAACACTGGTGGATTTGATACTTGCAAAACAATCAGAATACATACGAGGATAAATATATGAAAAATCCCCCTTCTTCGTTGTATCTGTTGATCGCATATTGATCATAAAATGAGTCTGATTTTTTCAGAGATTGTATGTATCAGTTATCACGTCTGGAGTTTCATTTTCTGGACTATGTGTCAGTGCATATTCCTGAACATCCGCAAGCGTCTGATCTCCATATATCTCATCACAACTGTACCCAACCATAACCCTTTTATCAAAACTCTGAAGACTATAAGAAGAAAGTTTTCCATCTAATGAAATCTCCCCTCCCACCACATGAAATCAATAGTTTTTTGGATTTTTTAAAAAAATTCCATTCGTAGAAACCATTTTTGATGTCGATATTTTTCTTTGGAGAGCAAGATACCTTGAGAAGGATTGCTGATCAAGAAAGAATTTCTGATAGTCAGGTGTACTTCCCGAGAGAAACTTTAGAATAGTATTTTTCGGAATCATATATCCGATCACTCCATTATCCGAACGGATAGCAAAAGGCATACCAATGAGTTTTCAAGAACCATCGAAAGCACCACCTCCAGAGTTCCCATGATCGAGGGTAGCATCAAGCTTATAAACACTATTTTCATATCCGGCAATTTTTCAGCTTGTACTCGTAATAGTTCTTCCACCAATAGCTGGATATCCGTAGATATTCACCGTCGATGCAAGGTCGATTTTTTGCGCAGAAAAAGAGGCTACCAAAGACGAAGAAAGAGGAGTTTCTGGACGAAGAAGTGCAAGATCTGCTTCAGTATCATAAGCGAGAAGTCGTGCAGGAAGAAAACATTTCGGTAAGGAGATGAAATCCCCTGTCATACAGATTTCATAAAAACCTGTCGGAGTATCATCGGAACCCAGGATTACATGAGCGTTGGTAATTATTGAATCTCTTCCTACGATCACTGCACTCCCCTCAGAATACGAACTATACGTGTTGGTAAAAGCATCGTAAGTATATGAGCGTACCTTCACTACTGATCGATAAGTAGAAATATTCTCTGCAGAAACAAGCTGAATACCAAGAGAAGAACCAAGAAGAAACGAGAGTAGAAATATTCAACATCGAAAAAATAGCATACAAAAAAGGAAGAAAAATAGATATATTATCAGTATATTTTTTTGAAACAAAGTCGCAAAAACAAATAGAAAAGGAAATTGATTTTTCGTAAAAAATCCTCATAATGCGACTTATTCCCATTTTCATTTTGTGCGAAAACACCAATATCGTGATATCATCTGTAATACCTGTGAATGTCGTCATCTTTCTGCTGATGATATCTATGAGGAAGTACGAAAAATGGAGCCTCAAATCGGTAGGGCAACTGTGTATAGAAATATCGAAGCGATGGCGGAAGAAGGGCTTATTCGTCGTTTTCCTGGAATCAATGGAAAAACCTATTACGAATGCAATAATACGACTCATGCACATATTGTTGATGAGAAAACAGGCATATTTTGTGACTTTCCCATAGAAAATATCCAGATACAATGTCTCCCTGAAGGATACGAAATATCTGAAATTCGTATCCAGATAAAGAAAACCCTTCTGTAATCAAACTATGAAAAACGCTCTCGAAATAAAAAATCTCTCAAAATCGATAAAAAAAATACAACTTCTCTCGGATATTTCACTCACTCTTAAGAAAGGGGAAGTTTTTGGATTTCTCGGTCCAAATGGGGCTGGAAAAACCACGACTATGAAGTGCATACTTTCTATTATGAATGCGACGAGTGGATCAATCCGTATTCTGGATGGAACTATGGAAGACATTTCTATTCGAGAAAAAATCGGATTTATGCCAGAAAATACGTATCTCTATAAATATCTCACTGGCGATGAATTTCTCGATTTCAATGGAAAATTTTATGGACTCTCTGGAGACAAACTCGAAAAAAGAAAGTCGGAAGTTCTCAAAAAAGTATGACTCGTACATGCACGAGGAAAAAGGCTCCACACCTACTCAAAATGAATGCTTCAACGTATTGGACTCGCACAAGCCATTCTTCATGATCCAGAACTTATCTTTCTTGATGAGCCTATGAGTGGTCTCGACCCCATGGGGAGAAAAATGGTGAAAGATCTGATGTGTGAGCTGAAAAAATCAGGAAAAACTATATTTTTCAATACTCACATCCTCTCAGATGTAGAAGCTATCTGTGATAGTTTTGGGATTATCTGTAATGGAAAAATAGTTGCTAATATGAAGATTGAAGAATTATCGAAGTCACTTGAAGATTTTTTTGTAGAAAAAATATCAGAACACGCAGGAGAAAATTTTATTATCAAATAATTATGTCGCTCGATAACTTTGATTGGTCAAAGCATACACATATTGGACTCGATCTTGATGAGACTCTAGCTGAAAGTGTTCTAGATGGACTAAGAAAACTGCACCAAAAATGAAAGATGCTTTTTCTTAAAGATTTTGAAGATATAGTATACTTTGATTGGATGCAATTCAAAGAAACTGATATTAGTCGCGAAGAACTTCTTTCTTTTTGGTCAAGTCATGGACTCGATGGGATTTTTCCGATACAAAATTCTCTGGATGGAATTCAGAGATTCATAAGTGCCAAAAAAGAACTCTCCATAATCACTGCAAGAAACGAAGTATTTCATAGTTCAGATACTAAAAAGTGGCTCAACTCCCATTTCCCAGAAATTCACCATTCACGAGTATATTTTGCAAATCATGATTCAGAAAAAAATATACAGAAATCGGAAATATGTAGAGTAAAAAATATAACACTGATGATCGATGATGGTTTTCATAATGCAGAAGATCTTGTAAATAATGGAATTACTTGCTTACTTCTTGAAAAACCATGGAATCGAAACCATGATTTTTTTCACCCACTTCTCTATCGAGTAAAAGACTGGTGAGAGATTATTGAAAGCCTTAAAAAATATGAATAAGAAAACTCGCATCTTGGTATGACTTTCTGGCGGAGTTGACTCAGCTGTTTCTGCGTACCTTCTCAAAAAAGAAGGATATGATGTTGCTTGTGGGTTTATGATCAATTATCTTGAGGAAGAAAATCCTGAATGTACCACTCTCATCGACCTCGAAGAGGCAAAGAAAGTAGCCACTTTTCTCGAACTTCCACTCTATACATTTGACTATAGAGAGGAATACGAAAAACGAATTATCGACTATATTTATCAGGAATACAAATCAGGAAGAACCCCGAATCCCGATGTTTTTTGTAATAATCTTATCAAATTTGATCTGTTTCTCAATGAGGCAATCTCTCTTGGGTTCGATAAGATTGCTACGGGACACTATGCACAGAAAAAAACCGAAGATATATCCTGAGAAGCTCAGAAAAATATACTCCTCAAATGACTTGACCCTTCGAAAGACCAGTCGTATTTTCTTTCGAGACTTTCGGATTTTCAGCTTTCAAAAGCCCTCTTTCCAATCGGAAACCTTCTCAAATCGGAAGTTCGGAAAATAGCAACAGAAGCAGGATTGCCAAATGCTGAGAGAAAAGATAGTCAATGACTCTGTTTTATCGGAAAGGTCAGCATGAAGGAGTTTCTCTCTCGAAGATTTCCAAAAAATCCTGGTGATATCCTCACAACCGATGGAGCGATCATCGGAAAACACGAAGGCGCTTTTTCATATACGATCGGTCAGAGAAAAGGTATCGAGATCTGATGATGACCAGCGCTTTTCGTGGTCGCTAAAGATACAATAAAAAATACGATCACCGTCGGTACGAGTGAAGAACTCTCACTCTATGGAAAAGATTGTTTGTTAAGTGATTGGATCGGGGAAATACCAGAGACTGGAAAAGCATACGGAGCAAAAATCAGATACCGACAAATCGATCAAGCCTGTGAAATCAAAAAAGAAATATGATGAAATCTTCACATTTTTTTCACAGAATCCCAACGTGCTATTACCCCAGGACAGATATGTGTAGTATATGATAGTGATAGGGTGGTTGGAAGTGGAGTTATTTTATAAATGCGAAATATTTGCTAAAAGGAAGAAGAAAGTATACACTAGTATTACTTTATGCTTTTTTATACGATTCACCTACCGTACACCTGGCTTCACCCTTATCGAAATCATGATCGTCGTTACTATGATCGCCATACTAGCAATAACCGTTCGTCCATCAGTGAGTAAATATCTCGAGAGAGGAAGAGATGCTGGGAAGATTGTAGATATGAGTGAGATCGGGAAAGCACTTCGAGTGTATGAGATAGATAAGGGGAGTTATCCAGTTGGAAGTATTGAGGGGTGTTATCCTCAGGATACACTGGTACCAAACTATCTTCAGAAGGCACGAGTGAGTCCAAGTGGATCAAAGTGGGATGA
>JAGOMW010000077.1 GCA_017993345.1 Candidatus Altimarinota bacterium
ATACTCTACAAACGAAAGAACTTCCAGAAAAAAAATAATGAACATCTCTGTCTCTGTATTTGCTTTTTTTTCGAGCATTGGGTATACTGAGGGTATATAATTTTTTCATATGTATCGATTTTTTCTCGTTCTCCTCTCATTTTTTAGTATCTTTCTATCATCGATAGCCTCTGCTGCTACAACTTCCATCGATGATAGTTCACTCAACGTCCGAAATACGAGTGTCGGCTCTACTGGTATAGAAAATGCATCTCTCTCTGAATTTGCAAAATCAGACAGTATTCAGTCTTTTTTTATGACCCCAACTCTTTCTGGAGGTGATACCGTTATGAATGTATTTATTTTGATTGCTTTTGGTATTAAGAACTTCTTCATCGGTATTGCAATCATATTTCTGATTATTTGAGTATTGAAGCTTTTGTTTTCTGGGGCTGGAGATGAAGATGTTAAAAAATGGAAAAGTAATATTATCTGGGTTTCTGTTGGTATTTTTGTAATGCAAATAGCTTTTTCTGCATGGAATACATTTCTGATTCTTGATCCAGGAACAACTCTGGGATCAGAATTATGATGGAAAATTTGGACAAATATATTCTCTCCAATGGTGAGCATCCTCCAAACCTTTGCGGCAGCGGCATTTTTATTAATGGCTATTTATGCATTTTATACGATTGTAACTGGTGGGGGAGATGAAGAAAAACTCAAGAAGTGAAAAAATATGGTGATCTACGGGCTCTTTGGGTTTCTTTTGATTCGTATTCCCAAAATGCTTGTACAGACTATCTATGGAAATGCGAGCTGTACAGATGGTACTACTTGGACTATGCAGGGAAGCTGTGGTGATCTTGAGAAACCAGAGAATTTGAGTTCTGTACTTGAGATTTTCTGAACCTTTCTCCAATACTTCAATAGCTTTCTCATGTTTATCTGTGTCTTGCTAGTGATCTATGCTGGCTGGCTGGTACTCATATCTGCCGGTGATGAAGAAAAACTCAAGAAGGCTAAAAATATTGTTCTCTACATACTGATTGGTTTTATTATTCTTCTTACTAGTCACGCAATCTTCAGATTCTTTATTATGCAATAATTTTCTCTATTCGTATATTCTTTTTCGCTCTCATGAGCGATTTTTTTGCGTTTTTTTTTGCTTTCCGATATAATCTTCATATGACTCTTTCGGAAATCATTTTTATCTGTACTTCTACCTTATTGGTAATCTGTTTCTTCTATCTTTCGCTCAGACGAAAGCTTGCTTTTCAGCGTTCTATTGAGATGACTTTTTTGCGTGTTATTATTGCACGAAAAGATAGTGATCAGGATGAGAAGCACGATACGGTGAAAGATTTTCGTGAACAGATTTCTATTATGGAGCAGCTTCTAGCAAGTATGAAGTCTCTCTATAAAAGTACCGTTTCTGGCTGGCTTTTTGGTCAAGAATATATTTCTCTTGAGTACGTTGCCCATAAACAAGAAATCTATTTCTATATTGTTGTACCAAAACATTCAAAACTTCTTGTTGAGAAACAAATCCTTGGTTTTTACCCAGACGCATTCATCGAGGAAACTGAAGAGGTGAATATATTTGAAGGCCGATCGGTGGTGACTGGTGAGATCATGAAGTTAAAAAAACCAGATCATTTCCCAATACGTACGTATCAGAAACTTGAGTCAGATTCGATGAATGCGATCCTTTCTGCTTTTGGAAAATTTTGAGAAGATGAATCGGGAGTAGTTCAGATTCTTATGCGTCCAGTAGACGATGATTGGCAAGAGAAAATTAAAAAAATTATTCGTAAATCAGAAAAAAAATCAAAGTGACATCATTATTTTTCGATCAATCCTCTCGACTGGATTTCTGGAATTATCTGATTTTTCACAAATGATCCAAATAATGAATCACATCAACCAGAGTCTGATGAAAAAGACGAAGATCCGATCGATGAAGATGGTCTCATGAAGGAAAAAGTAAAAAAAACCGGTTATAAGACGAAGATCCGCATTATCACTACAGGAAATGATGAATGACAGGTTCATGCAGAGCTTGGAAACTTGATCTCTGCCTTTTCCCAGTTTACGTCTCCAGCTTATAATAAATTCAAAGCAGTAAAGAAGAAGTCTCTTTCGCTTTTAGTTCGTCATTATATATTTCGTCAATTTGCTTGGTGGCAAAGTGCGCCAATTATGAATTCTGAGGAACTTGCGACCCTTTTTCATTTCCCTCATTCCAAATATAATAAACAACCAGAAATTCGTTGGCAGAGGTTTAAGCTCATAAAAGCACCAACGAATATTCCCAAAGAAGGTCTTTATATTGGAGATAATCTTTTTCGATGAGAGAGAAAGCCGATTTATATAAAAAATGAAGATCGGTTTCGACATTTTTATGTTATCGGACAAACAGGTACGGGTAAATCATCGATCCTCTCCGTGATGGCACGTCAGGATGTACGTTCAGGAAAGGGTCTTGCGATCCTTGATCCACATGGAGATCTCGCAAAAGAACTGATCGGTTATATTCCGAGAGAGCGCGCGGACGATGTTATTTACTTTGATCCAGGAGATCTCGCGCGCCCCATGTGACTCAATATGCTCGAGGCGGCGAATGACGATGAAAAACAAATGGTCGTTGGAGATGCAACAAATATCATGATTAAGCTTTTTGGTTCAGAAATTTTTGGACCACGAATCCAGGACTACTTCCGAAATGGATGTCTTACACTCATGGACTATCCTCAGTGAGGAGCGATCACCGATCTGATTCGGCTTTTTACCGATGACAATTTTCAGCGTGAGCGTCGCACGACTCTAAAAAATCCGATTGTACGATCTTGGTGGGATCATACTTATGCTAAGATGGGGGATCGAGAAAAATGAGAAATTATCCCGTATTTTGCTGCAAAATTTGGTCAATTTATCACGAATACCATGATGCGAAATATTGTGGGTCAGACAAAATCTGCTTTCGATATCTGAGATGTTATGAATCAACAAAAACTTCTCCTCGTTTCTCTTTCGAAGGGAACAATAGGAGATCTCAATTCGAATCTTCTGGGTCTGATCTTGGTTTCGAAAATCCAGATTGCTGCCATGAGAAGGCAGAACATAGCAAAGGAAGATCGAAAGGATTTTTTCCTCTATATCGATGAGTTTCAAAACTACGTAACTGACTCGATCGAGTCTATCCTATCAGAAGCTCGAAAATACCGACTCGGTATGGTTATTGCTCACCAGTATCTCTGACAGCTTGAAAAATCCGATGCACTTACGAAGTCAAGTCTCAATCTTAAATGAGCGATATTTGGAAATGTGGGAACCGTGATGAGTTATAAGCTGGGTGCTGAAGATGCAGAGTTTATGACGAAGCAGTTTGCCCCTGCATTTACAGATCAAGATTTTGTGAATATGGATAAATTCAAGGCCGCAATTAAGGTATCTGTCGATTTTCAGCCGACTCCTGGTTTTTCTATCGCCCCACCCAATCCATTTGCAGAAGCACCAAATACTATAACTGGAAATGCTCTGAGAGAGCTCTCTCGTCTCAAATATGGTCGCGAACGTGAATTTGTCGAGAAAGAAATTATCTATCGTATTGGTGCTGTCTAACTTTTCTCTATGCTTCTTCGTATTTTTTTTCTCATCTTTATATTAAACTTTCTTCTTTCTGAGGGTTTTGCAGAGAGCTGTACTGATA
>JAGOMW010000078.1 GCA_017993345.1 Candidatus Altimarinota bacterium
GTTATATACATACCACCGGGTATACTCGGATCAAGTGGAGTAGCCATTTGTACTTTATAGTTGTCCTTTGAACGAACAACCAAGCTCGGAATAGTTGGAGTTATCTCTGATGAGGGATTGATAAGGAAGGTTGTTTTTTCTGGAATAACAATCGTCTGTTCAAAAAGAGGTATATTAGCCGTATCCGAGAATGTAAATAAGAGCGGGCGTATACTCGTTGCTGGAGTGACTGATAATCGGATTTCATTCGGAGAAATCGGAAGTCATGATGCTTCTGAAAACCGATATGTTGCGCCACTAAAAGTTACCCCTACACCACTTCCCACAAAAATACTTCCTGTTTCATATGTTCCATCATTTTTTGTAAGAACACTCTGAGAAAAAAGCTGTGTCAGTGGACTTCCTGATCGTATTCTAAAGAAGTGAATCGGCTCAAGAGAACCTACTGGATCTATATTCCCAAGAAGAGATCCAGATAGAGTAATACTTGTTATTTGTGGTACTGGAGCAAAAACCTCAAGTTGTAGAGGAAGAAGATTGATGTTTCCATATGCATCCTGAACTTTCAGTTGCATCAGAAAATTTCCAAGTTCATCAAATGGGCCAAAAGTAAGAGTATTAGAATTAACCCTTACACCCGTTCCACTGGAAACAAAGTCATCATCATAACTTCCATTGTTATCAGAGTCAATCGTTGTATCAGGATCTATCATAACAGTTGTCGGACTCACATCGGAAATAATTTTTTTCAAATCATATTCGATAGATTGGTACACAGGAACTCTGATTTTTGTAGGAATATCTACTACTGGAGCGCTTCCATCGAGACCAAGTTGAGGTGCCATGAGAGTAACACCAGCAGCAATCGGCTCTGGATTTTTTTGAGAAATAGTAGAAATTTTCGCACTATACATACCATTTACATATGGGAAAGCAGCCTGATAGTCCTTATTTGGAGCTCAAAGAGAGACGCTTCTATATTCTTCACCAGGAAAAAGTTGAGAAACGCTTCCGAGTCGAGCATTATACAGTTGTATTTTCCCATCTGGATTGATCATACGAACTCCTGGTAAAATCGGCATACCAATAAAATCATCAGTATAACTGATTCGATTTCATGGATTTGAAGAGAGGATATAGAGTTTCCCACTAACAATTGCAGAAATATTCTCAGAAAATACATATTTCTGATATGCCTTCATTTGAAGGGTTTTTTCTCATCCAGAAGGAAGAGTGTATTTCAAGGTTGCAGGAACAGAACCAGTGTAGAGTCATCTTCAAGCAGTCAGGGTAAACTGAGTTCCAGACTTAAGAGAAATAATATTCATTCATTCGAAAATCATATTCTCAGGGGAACTTACAGACTGAAGGACCTGAAGAACTGGACTTGCCTCAATACCGTCATTATTTTGCACGGAAGCTGAATCTTCAACAAAAAAATCAATCATCGTTTTTGGAACATTTTTATCTGGCTTTTGTGTATTGAGAGTGAATATATCCCACTGCGTGTACCGATCAAAGAATTCGATTCGGAACTGACGATCGGTAGAATCTGCTGGAGAAAAAGATGCCTGAATACGACCAGGACTTGCAATCTCTTCATGGAAAAAATTGGGAGCTTCTGGAGTCGAATTTGGATCCAAATCATGGAAATCAATATCCGTTTCTATTGTTTTCGGTCTCGATTTTTCAGAAGAAAATTTTACATAGAGAGATCCCCCAAGAACATACATATAATCAGCATCTCCATCTTTATCAAGATCCACTTTTTGTGGTTTTTCTGAGGAACTTAGAAGACTCGTATAATCAAAAAGTTTCGTTTGATATCCACTCGGAGTAAGTACATAAACACCCTGATACACAGGAGCATACCCATCTATATTTGAGGAGGAGGATGAAGTTGTATTTGCAGCAAGAAGTCGAGTAAGTTTTTTTTGAGTGTGATCTTTTATAGTTTCGAAATCATCATTTCATACTGAACTCCTTTCTATATTTTTCAGTGTATTCAAAACGCTATTCTGATATGTTTCGAGTGATTGCTGAGCGATATTAGATTCACTAGAGACAAACTGTGCCAGTGGAATATCAGTCAGATCGGAAAGAAGGAGGTTTTCAGAGTTTTGTAAACGATCGATCATTTTTTCTTGTTCTTTTGTATTTGCTGTCTCAGCATCGAGATATTCATGAAAGAGTTGCATATTTTTACGAAATTCTTTTTCCAGATTATTCGTTACCTCAGTACTTTCAAGTCGTGACTTTTCGAGGGATCGATCAAGAACAGAGACATCTTGTCAAGCTTTCTTCATCTGAGCTCTCAGATGATCTGCAAATGCGTCTGTATCCAAAAGGATATCTTTTTCAGACTCAAAACGATCTGAGAGATCTCGTGAATCAGCAAGAAGCTCACGCATATCTGGTGATTCTGAAAGAGAAGATTGTATATTTCCCTTCTTTTCTCCATTCACATTCACATCACCATTCTGTTTGAGATCAATAGTTTGGTTTTTGAGATTCTTTGAAGCATCATTGATTCCATTTTGGAGATTTTTTCCACCATTTTGGAGATTTTGTCACACATCATTAAGAGAATCTTGAATGCCAGATTGCATATCAGCACTGAATTCATTGATCGGCTTCACTGCTTTTTTCGCAAATTCGGTAATAAAGTCCGTTCGTTTTTCAAAATTTACATGGGTAGAAACCCGGATTTCTCTGAGTGTAGGAATAGAATATTGTGGAAGCTGGATCTTCAAAAAATCAAGACTCAAAGTAGACTGTCTTTCAGTTCTATCAGCAATCACAGAACCTACTTGCCACTCAGGAATGAGGACTGTTTTCTCCATAAAACAACGGATTTTTTGGAAGAGTTGAAGAAGTCAAAGTGACGCCTGAATAGAACCAAAAATCTTAGGAAGTTTTGGAGGAGGTGGAAGATTTGGAAATTGGATACGAGGGAGAGATGGAAGATCTGGAAGATCTGGAAGATTTGGAATTGCTGGGAGAATCGGAAGTGCGGGAAGTGAGAGTGATGCTGAAGGCATCGCAGGAAGGTTTATAAGAGGAAGATTTGGGAGTCGGATTGGGTTGATACGGAAATCAAATTCTGGAACAGAAATAGTCATCCCCAGTCGTATATCAGAAAGATCGAGGACAATATCTGGCCATCTTGGCATCTGGATAATCGGTAAGCTTGGTATAAGCATACTAATAAGCTTGATTTTATACGCCTTTAAATCCCCTCTCTCATTTCGACACACAGAACACTGCGCATCTCATTTTTTGAAGATTTCCATGACTGGTTGCCAACTCTGCATCACAGACTTGACGAGTACATAGAACTCTGCCCATTTACGAAATCGTATTCCATTATCACGATACCAGCCAACAAGAATTTTTTCAATAATATCAACATTACATAGAATTTGTGATATATAACGCTGCTTCCAAGTGATATATTTTTGAAGTTTTTCTGGAAACCTCTTATAGGTCTCGATTA
>JAGOMW010000079.1 GCA_017993345.1 Candidatus Altimarinota bacterium
TCATCCGATCGATATGACTCGATATCAAGTATTGAACTGTTATGCAGGGAAGATCGGTCTGATAAATTCCGGAGGAGAGTCAAAGGGTGAAAGTGATCTTGCAGATGCTGTGCGAACTGCCGTGATAAACAAACGTGCTGGATGACATGGACTTATTAGTGGTCGCAAGGCATTTCAGAAATCTCATGAAGAATGAGTAAAGATGCTCCACGCGATCCAGGATGTCTACCTCGATACTTCTATAACTATTGCCTAGTATGAACCTCTTGATTCTCGACTACGATAACACCCTTGCAGACGTCTATGGTGAATATGGAGAAGGATATATTTTTCGCAATAAGACCAGGGAATATATACAGGAAGCGACAGAAATATATGAAAAATATCGTCGTGGACCCGATACGATCGTGATGTTCGACGCACTTCTCGAGGCTTATAATATAACAGATGCACATAAATTTTTCGAGCAAAATGGTATGGGAAAACAGCTTTTTGTGGATACCATACCATGGCTCGAAGAACTCAGAAAGTATACGGATGTTTTAAAGGTGGTGATTCTTACAACGGGTGATGAGAAACTTCAAGAGATCAAGATCGATCTCACAGGACTCAGAAATATGGTGGATGAAGTGGTGATCACTCGCAATCGAGATAAAACGTGAGAGATCAAAAAACTGATCGAAAAATATAACCCCAAGAAGACCATATTTCTCGATGATCGTATCCATATGACTGAGGCAGATTTCGATACTCCGATCCAGATCATAGAGATGGATCGAAAGGGTGAAAAATCAGGAAAGGGAATTGTTCATAGTCTCTGAGAAGTTCCATTCTCTCTTCTGGTTTTATAAAAAGTTAAATCATAACTGTCGAAAATCCTAATAAAAACAATATGATAAAGTTCATTTTATTCCTTTGAAAACTCTTATGAGCCAGTTTTCTTTGGTTTCTGGGTGTTATTATTTCAGCTATAATTATCGCATTTATCGATCCCTTATCAGGCTTTTTTATCATAATACCTGAGTTGAGCTCAGAGATATCACCATTCTTTTTTGTACATACAGCAGCATTGGCACAGGTGTGCATTTACTATGTATTTTTTCATTCTTATGGAAGTACGACGAGTTTTTTTAGAAAATATGGCTTATTTATATGATTGGCTTATATTACTTCATTCATCCTTTATTTCATTCATCGGTGAGCTAGTCTCAATTTTGTGTTATTTTATGGACTCAACTGTATAATCATTATAGATATTCTCTATTTTTTATGGAAAGAAATATATCCAAAGATTCAAGAAAGCGATTTTTATAAATTCAGTGAAAATGAGTGAAATAAATACCCGCTAATAGCATTTATATGGTCCTCTACTCTTCGATTCGATTTACTCTGGTTTTGGAAGAGTTCAAGACCTATAAAGCCAAGATTATCCCAGTTCCTTGAGATTTTGCTTTATACCATACCCGTCTCTTTCGTACTATTTCTCCCCATACTATTACTTGAGACTGATTGATACTTATTTGATTTGATAGCCTGAAAAATTCAACTTAATATAAATTGATCTCTTATATCCCTTTCAGATGGTCTATTATGGATGTCTGGGCAGATGCAATTATGAATAAGTTGGCGAGATGAATATAGAGAAATTTACAAATGGAAAAACATAGCCTACACCCTTATAACAATATTTCTTTTTGCATTTGCAGGAGTATGAGCATTTATCTTCGGTTTTTTATTAAAGAATAGAAAACGACGACTTCTTTCATTGATTTTTTTATTATGAGTTGCAATTCTTCTTGGAATATTTGCATGAATATATGTGATATATACTGAGGTACAATCTTATAAATCCAATAAACAGTGTATTGAATATAATCGGTGTGGTAAGGGTCCAAACTGAGAATATGGATCCCAGTATCATCCTACATCTGAGTAAAATATATAAGTCTTCCTCAGTTATCTGCTTGTTATTGTTTCTAAAAATGCTTCCGCATTTTTCCAGAGTCTTGTTTCGATCTTGATCTTTCTGATAGAGAGGAGGATCATATCATTTTTCTTATCGAAGCGAGCAAGAAAGTCTCTGATTTTCTCCGTCGGAGTTCCTTCATAGAAGTCGAAAGTATAACTCACCCCGTTTTTCTTCACGGCTTGGACACCGTATTCTGCAAGGAGAAGTCGCGCCTTGAGGATAAGAAAGAGTCACTTTCCAGATTTATTTTTCTGCATTTCACTTTCGATATCATCGAGTTCTTCGATGGACTCTATATTCTCGATTTCGCGGAAGAAGTTGAGTTTATCGGTTTCTGAGAGGAACATTCCTTCCTCCAGATTTACATCGATATCGAGTTCGATTTTGACTGGTTTTTTTGATTTTTTCTCATTTTTGATGCTTTCTATTTTTTCTTCGAGCATACGAAAATAAAGAGTGAGTCCGATTTCTTTACTTTTTCCAGCCTGCTTGAATCCGAGAACATCTCAGGCTCCACGGATTTCCATATCTCGCATCGCGATCTCGAAACCAGCTCCGAGATGACGGTTATTAGCAATCGTGATGATGCGTTCCTTAGCATCGGCTGCGAGTTCTCATTTTCTGTAGACGAGATAGCAGTATCCCTGTTCATTTTTTCGACCGACACGGCCACGAAGTTGATGCAGTTGCGCGAGTCCAAAATCTTCCGGATCGAGGATGATGATGGTATTGGCTGACAGGAAGTTTACTCCATTTTCTATGATGGTGGTTGTGAGGAGGATATCATATTCTCTCTTTTTAAATGCGTGAATGCGGTTTTCTATCTCGTCTCCGTCGAGTCTTCCGTGAGTGATAATTATTTTTGTTTTATCCTTTTCATCCAGTATCATCTCGATTTCTTTTTCGACACTTTCCATCCCACGGATGCGGTTAACCACCACGATCACTTGTCCTCCACGATCGAGTTCATATCGGATCGCATGACGGATCGTTGCCTCATTCCAGGCAGAGACGATGGTTTCTATTGGTTTTTTGAGTTTTGGGGGAGTGGTGAGAAGGGAGATTTTTTTGAGTCCAGAAAGCGCGAGATTCAGACTTCTGGGTATTGGTGTCGCAGAAAGAGAGAGAATATCGATATTGGCCCTGATTTTTTTGATTCGTTCCTTATGACTTACTCAGAACTTATGTTCCTCATCGATCACGAGGAGTCAGAGTTTTTTCCATGCTATATCCTCGGAAAGAAGTCTGTGTGTTCCGACAACGATATCGACATTTCCATTTTTCATATCTGCGAGCGTATTTCTTGCTTCACTCGGTGAACTCATACGTGTCAGAATGCCGACTCGAACTCAAAAATCCCCGAGTCTTTCGAGAAATGTCTCGTAGTGTTCATCTGCGAGAACGAGAAGGGGGGAAATCACAGCGACCTGATATCCAGAGAGGACGGCTTTATAGATAGCATTCATAGCGACTTCTGTCTTTCAAAATCCAACATCTCC
>JAGOMW010000080.1 GCA_017993345.1 Candidatus Altimarinota bacterium
AATGGTGGCGAGACCCGGACTTGAACCGGGGACACATAGATTTTCAGTCTATTGCTCTACCAACTGAGCTATCCCGCCAAGAGATACGTCTGGGGCATTATAGACAATTTTATGAAAATGCAAGTTTATCTTTCGATATTCAGTCACATTCTTCTACGAATCAGCTCTTCATACGACCACATAGCCAGAAAGTCTTCATCCTCTTCATGATCATATCCGATGATATGAAGGAGTGAATGAATGAGAAGTATCTCAAATTCTTCTTTCGGAAGATGATGATACTCTTGTGATTGAGAAAGGATTTTTGATTCAGAAAAAATGCATTCTCCAGATGTTTCATGAGGGGAAATATCTGAAAAATCCTCAAAATAATGAAACGAAAGTACGTCTGTATTTTTATCAATCCCACGGTGGTGTTGGTTCAAGGTCCGAATTTCTTCATCAGAAAGAAAAGCTATATTCAAAATCCCATTTTGAGAAATACCTACCTCATCAGAAACCAACTGAAAAATCTCAGCAATTCGAGATTCATCAAGAGAAAAATGAGATGGATAATTAAGAATTTTATAAGAAAACATCGAATAAATAAAAAATACAGCTATAAAATAATTCGAACTTCATTCATAAGATCATATCCCGTTTCCTCTTTTACTTTTTTTTGTGTCAGACGAACGAGTTCGAGAAGATCAGAGGGTTTACATGTTTCTCATTCACTCATCAAGAAGTTCGCATGAAGATCTGACCAATATGCTCCACCATGACGGTATCACTTAAGTCACACTTGTTCGATCAGAAAACCAGCAGATATATCTCGTGAGGGGTTTTTAAAAAAACTTCCACACGAATTCCCTTTTGGCTGTTTGTTTTCACGAAAATCTATATTATCCACATCAGAATGATATTTTTCTCGTTTTTCAGAAAGATCAAAACAAGCTCATAAAAGAAAGAGTTGTGGATTTTCTTTTAGAAATGAATATCGATATGTGAATTTCATTTCTTCACGAGAAATATTTCTTCGTTTTTCCAGAAACATATCAAAAACAGTTGCTCGAAGAAAATTGGATTCTATTTCCAGTCCGAAACATCCTGCATTTCCGTATATTGCACCACCAATAGAACCTGGAAGTCAGATAAATCGGTGCCAGATATCCTGAGAAAAATCATTTTCAAGTGTTTGTGCAATTGCCCAAATCGGTTCATTCGAAAATGCATGAAGGAATTTTTTATCTTGATTGTATTCCCAACCAGAAAGTGAATTTTTCACAATAATACCACGAAACTTCTCTGAACTAAAAAGAATATTCGTTCATCATCAGATGATTAAGAATGGAATATTATTTTCGAGAGAGAATCGATATATGTTCGCAAGTTTCGGAAGATCTGATTCGGTAGTAAGTTCAAAAAAATAATCAGAAAAAACACTGGTTTTATACCCAGAATAGTGACCAATCTCGTGATTTTTGAGTAAGATATTATTCATAAAGTGAGTATAAGGGAAATGAGAGAAAAGGCAAAAAGTGAGAAAAAAATATACAGAAAAAAGTATTTTATTTGACTCGAACTCTCTTTTCTTTACGATAAGCAAAAATATTGAATCTATGCTTCTTTCTTTTCAAGAATTCATCCGTGATGCATTACTTATTCAAAGAAAAGTTTTTCTTTTTGATAAAGATGGAACTCTCACACTCCCTAATCAATCACTCGATGAGGCATGATCTTTTTTTCTCTCGGAACTTTTAAAAACAAAAAAGTGTATACTTCTCACGGCCCGTGACTTTAAAACTATTTCCGAACAGATCCTCGGAAAACTTCCAGAAGATACACTCCATCAAAATCTCATATTTTGATGCTCGAACGGATCAGAAATATACGAATGGAGCCATGGAAAAGAATATAAAAAAGTGTCTTCTCTCCCTGGAAATATACAGGCATATCTCCCAGACATACAAAAGTGAGTTGACTCGATAAATAAACAAAACCAGATACATATAACCATAGAGCCTCGATCAGACACAATGATAGCACTGGTATGCATACCACGCGATTCATCAAAAGAAGAAAGAGAAAATTTTGATCCTAATAAGAAAAAAAGAAATAGTTATGGAGATATCTTGAAATGATTTTTCCCATCATGAGAAATCATCCCTGGTTGATCAACCACGATCGATGTATCCCTTTGTACAAAATATGATGGACTGATACATCTCTATAAATACTACCATTTCTGAAGTTCAGATGCTATCTATTTTTGAGATAACTTCTGAGAATATGGAAATGATGCACCGATCCTTTCGGATCAGATTCCAGCAGTGAATATAGATACAGTGGAAGAACTTTTTACCCTTACTCACTATGCAAAATAACAAACCCCATATTATCACCATCGGTGGTGGAAACGGACATTCAAATATACTTGCTGGTATTCATGAAACGTTTGAAAACCGAGTAAATCTCTCCTCTATTGTCTCTATGAGTGACGATGGACGAACTACTGGTCTTCTTATGCGGTATTTTTCAGAGGATCTTTCGATTCATTTTCCTCCTCCATGAGATCTCAGAAGGTGTCTCTACGTCCTTTCAGAATCAAAATATAATACCGAATTTCAAAAATATTTTGAAATGGTTCTTGTCGATGATGTATCGATTGACACACTGACTCTTGGGGATATTTCCCGTATGGCTTGAGCCTACGAGTTTCTCGAAAAAATCAATTTCCCGTATTTTGAGGTGAAACTTCCACTCGGAAGAAGTCTGAATGGACATAAATTTGGAAATATTTTTATGGGATTTTTGTTTTATCATTTTGATCAGAATTATGAAAAAATGATGGATGCGATGCATACCCTCTTAGAAGTAAAATCCAATATTATCCCCGTAACAACCGATGCCGCCTATATCCAAGCAACACTTGGAAACGGTGTAATAATCGAAAAACAGGATAACATATCCAATGTTTGTGGATATGATTCACGCATCATCAAGCTTTCTCTTATGGAGGGATCTCATGGGGCACGTTATGCCTGAGGACTTGTACGAGCACTTACGGGAGTAGACTATATCATACTTGCTCCTGGAGATCTCTATACCTCGACTCTATCGAATCTTATTATCTGAGGAATGAAGGAGCTCATTCGGCATCTCGATGCCAAGATTATATACGTCGCAAATAATACTAATAAATGAGGAGAAACCAACGGATATGCTATCCTCGATTTTATACTGGAAATCGAGCGATACCTCGGAAAGCCTATCGATATTGTCATTGCGAATGATAAAAAGCTCGATCTGAATTTTGAGGATATTCAAAAACTGAAAACAAACATCAGTGTAAAATGAGGAGAATACATCTATATTACCGATGATGAGCGTGCTTATCTCGAATCCAGAAAGGTACAAATCATCGAAGATGATCTCATCGATAGGACTAGTCTCTATAAACATGATA
>JAGOMW010000081.1 GCA_017993345.1 Candidatus Altimarinota bacterium
GTTGTGTAGCGCAGAACAAAGTGGGTTTCATGGCGATTTCATTTTAGATAATCTGTTGAAAAGTAAGTCAGGGTATGTGCTTTTGGATTGGCGCCAGAATTTTGGAGGACTGCTGAAGTCAGGGGATATGTACTATGACCTTTCAAAGTTAAATCACAATTTAACGGTGAATCATGAGATTGTGAACAATGATCTGTTCACTATTGAAGCGGGTGAAAACGGGGTTATCTGTGATATTTTCAGAAAGGAAAATTTGGTTCAGTGTCAGAAGGTACTGTTTGAGTTCTTGGATAAAAACGGTTACAATAGCAAGAAGGTCAAGATTCTGACGGCCTTAATTTGGCTTAATATGTCGCCACTTCATCATCATCCGTTTGATCGCTTCTTGTTTTATTTCGGGAAATTGAATCTCTGGCGTGCACTTAATGAAAAATAGGAATTTATGGAAAAGAAAACGATTAAAAACTTCATATTGGATGTTGATGGTGTTTTTACCGACGGAAAATTTTACTATACTGTTGACGGTAAAGTGATGAAGAAATTTGGTCCGGAAGACCATGATGCTCTTTCGCTCCTGAAAGATAAACTACATCTCCATGCTATTTCGGGGGATAAGAATGGGTTTGCGATTACCAAAAGGAGGATTGCTGATGATATGCATCTTCCACTAGATCAGGTGAGTACCTTCGAACGGATAGAATGGATTCGTGAAAGATTTGATCCAGAAGAGACGGTTTATATGGGCGATGGAATATTTGATCCCCTTGTCTTTAAACATGTTGCGTATAGTATTGCTCCAGCGAATGCGTTCTATAAAACAAAAGAACAGGCTGATTTTGTAACAAATGCTCGCGGAGGAGAGGGGGCGGTAGCAGAGGCTTGCCTTCATATACTGGAGAAGTTTTTTGATGAGTCATTTGATGTACATGTACTTAATATTAAAAATGGCTCAGGAGCATGGAAAAAGTGAGCTGGAATGAGAAAGAGTTAAAGAGGTAATGATTGAATAATAAGCTATATACGTAAAGAAATATGGAAACAATAAAGAAATTATTTGAAAAGGTTATCGAAAACCCGTACATGTATAAGCTTTATACTTTCAGACTGAAAGGACCTCAGAAGGTGAAGCTTTTTTATAAGACTGAGGATCTCAATAAGGAGTACTATGAAAAGATAAAAGATCTCGGCTACAGAGAACTTGAACATCAGATTGGAAGATTAATAAATTTCAAGAATATTGTTCGAGACTGTGCTTCTTTGGAAGGAGATTTTGTGGAATTCGGCTGTTGGCGTGGCTTCTCGTTACTTTGGACGGCATATTTCATGGAAAGGAATGCTATCTTCGGTAAAAAGTTGATTGGGCTTGATGGCTTCATTGGGCTTCCTTACTCGGACGGTGGTTTTCGGAAAGGAAAATTTTCGAATACGTCGCGCAAAGAATGTCGGGATAATCTTCTAAAGAGCGATGAACTATACGACGAGATAAAGAAAAGAGTGTTCGTCGGTAAGTTCTTGTATGAAGAAAAAGAGGCGATTTTGAATTACTTTAAACGATTGAGAGTCGAAAAACTTTGCTTCATTCACATCGACTGTGATATTTCTCAGTCGGCCAAGCAGATATTTGAGATTCTTGTTGAGGGAGACTTGATAGCTGACAAGGCTTTCGTTCTCTTCGATGACTATGGCATAGAAGAAACTTTACGTGAGGAAATCGAGAAGTTTTTTGCTACGCAGCGAGACAAGTGGAACATTTCTGTTCATTCTGAAACGATATTAACGAAGAATTTCGTCTTTGAGAAAAGACGGTAAAGATTATGGAGTATAGAATTCGTGACAACAGTGTTTTGACGGGTAAGAAAAACCTTGAACCACTTTACGTGTTTAAGGATTTTCCTGTCTTTATGGGGTGTACGGACCAAATGGATCAGGCTACTGATATCAAAGCGGACATGAGTTTCGCTGTCTGCCGAGATACAGGAATTATTCAGCTTGATAAGCTCTTGCCGCTCGATCTCGTCTATCAAAGCCAACATAATGACGGCATAGGTAAGATATGGCAAGATCACTACCTTGCATTTTCAGAGTTCTTGGAAACATTTTCTCCTAAGAAAATATTAGAAATCGGTGGTGCGAATGATTTTATTGCGAAAGATTTTTTATCAAGAAATAGCGATGCCAGATGGATTGTTGTAGAGCCACACCCTCTTTTTGAGGAGAATAAAAACATTCGGATAATAAAAAAATGGTTTGATGCCTCATTTTCTTTGGATGAGAAGGTAGATACGGTCGTTCATTCACATGTGCTGGAGCATACGTATGCACCGGTGGAGTTCATCGAGCATATCGCCAGGTTTCTTAATAATGGGGAGCGTCATATTTTTACTTTTCCGAATATGACCGAGATGCTTTCAAAAAAATACACAAACTGCCTGAATTTCGAGCACACGGCTTTTTTAGCAGAGCCCTTTGTTGATGCGTTACTTGAGCGCAGCGGATTTCGAATTCTCAAAAAGGAGTATTTTCAGGATCATAGTATATTTTATGCTACGGAACGAGTGGTCGAATCCAATGGATCAACAAAAGACTTACCGAATAGATACGAGGAGTATAAGAAACTTTTTACAGATTTCATTCAGTATCATGAGGATCTAGTTGCTAGTCTCAATCAGAAAATACACGATTTCGATGGAGAGGTCTATATATTTGGTGCTCATATTTTTTCGCAGTACCTACTTGAGTTCGGGTTGGATCAAAATCGGATCAAATGCATACTGGATAATTCTCAGCTGAAAAATAAAAAACGTCTCTACGGAACAGGGCTTATTGTGGAAAACCCAGAAGTCATATGCGGTGTCGAAAAAGCCTGTGTTATACTGAAAATCGGCTCTTATCGTGATGAGGTGATGAAGCAATTGAAAGAACTAAATGCGAATGTCACGATACTCGAATAGCGAAGTTATTTTCTAGTCTTTCATCATGCGACTTGTTTTAGCGAATCCACATACTCATAATTTCGGGAAAAGCGTATCCGGAGTCCTGCTTAGAAGAAAAGATTTCATGAAGTATGATTATTTCATCGAGTTCTTTATAAAGGACAAAAAAAGGGACGTGGCTTTTTTGATAGATGGTACGAGAACTTCATTCAGCGGCGTCGGTCTTGCTGCTTTATTTTCATGGAAACTGTTTTCATGGTTAGAGCTAATAGTTTGGATGTTGATAAACAAAATAAACCCGTTTGGTGTCGAGGTATATTTTAATGTTTCAGGACTTGATACAAAAAATGACGTCTTATTTGATTTTTCCCGATCGATCGTGGACGTAGATGATCAAGGAAAGCTCCTGCTCCATCGATTCCAGGGCATTGTTATAGTGCACTTCACACA
>JAGOMW010000082.1 GCA_017993345.1 Candidatus Altimarinota bacterium
GAGTGTAACGGTGGAATAATTTTAAAATTCTTTTTATGAAATTTTGATTTCAACTTACTTTTTGAATTCTCTGAATTTCTCTTCTTGGAGGAGGAATATTTTATGGAATAAATCAGTATGAAAAGAAAAATGATTGTACCTTTTCGCTCTTATCCTTGTCTTGCGAATATGTATATCATCTTTTTGATGATAATGAGCACATGCAATTAAAGAAACCCCTTATCCTTCTCTATCCAGAAAAAAATATGGATGTCAGGGTTCATCTTTCCTATGCTCCATGATTTTTTGCGACTTTTCCTGAATATAGTGTAAAACAAAATGGTTGGGAAGTGACTGCGTATCCTGATGGAAATCTCATGGATAAAGCATCAGGACAGGAAACATATGGACTTTTTTGGGAATGAAATCCTGGATCCGATCATTTCGATATGTCACACGGATCTGTCATAAAGTGATCAGAAATCCGAGATTTTCTCTATAGAAAACTTACAGAAATCGGACTGAATACTAAGGAAAAATCTGACTTTATTATGTTCTGGTATCCAAAACTTCAGAATTATCCGTATGTTCATGTCACTTTTGCAGGCAATGAATATACAGAGACTGCGAAGCTCGAAATTTCTCCAAAACCAGACTCACTTTTGCGAGTATTTATGGTTGCAAAACCACTTTCAGAATATAAGAAAATTCCAGAACAGACATTTGAACCCTTTCAAAGAAAATGATTTTCTGCAGTTGAATGGGGCGGAACGATAGTACAATAATTTTTCTTTTTAAAAATCCAACTATATGCGAATCATCTCCTGGAATGTGAACGGTATCCGTGCGGTCGAAAAAAAGTGAGAAATTCAGAACTTCATCGAAACGTATACTCCAGATATTTTATTTCTCCAAGAAATCAAAGCAAAACCCGATCAGCTTTCTGAATATCTCCTCACTCCGGAGAATTATCGGGTTCATTACAATCCTGCTGAAAAGGCCTGATATGCTGGGACGGGCGTATGGATCCATAGGTGAGTTTCTGATATTGCCGATATTCGCTTTCTTGATAGTTTTCCCGAAGATCCCACTGCAAATGAGGGGCGTGTTGCACATATCGAGATGACAGTTGGGGGTGAAGTATATGATATTTTTGGGATTTATTTTCCGAATGGTGGAAAAAGCGAAGAAGCGTGGCAAGGAAAACTGGTTTTTTATGCACAGTTCGCGAGTTATATGGATATGCTTCGTTCTCAGGGACACCATGTTCTCTGGTGAGGAGACCTCAACTGTGCACATCATGAGATTGACCTGGCTCGACCGAAGGCAAACGAAGGAAAAATAGGATTTCACCCACTTGAACGAGCGTGGCTCGATGGTCGTGTGAATGATGGTTGGTCCGATATTTTTCGTACTAAATATGGAGATATCCCAGATGTCTACTCTTGGTGGGATGTGATCACTCGTTCTCGTCTGACGAATGTCGGATGGCGGATCGATGCGTGGTGGGGAAGTGAGGGAGTCACACAGAAAACGAAAAATGTCGAATATCTCTGAAATCAGATGGGATCCGACCATTGTCCGATCAGTATAGAGATTGATATATAAAATAAAACTTCCAAATATTTGGAAGTTTTATTTTGGACACTGAATATCTGGTTGTCCGAGCATACAGGCCTTTCGCATTTTTGGAATTTCTGCCTTTATAAGCTCATTGGTTTTACTCAGACTCGCATGGAGATCTACGAGATTGGTGAGGGATTTTGCATCGGTAGCAGAGTTTCCATCGATGAGTATCGCTTGTACAGAAGTCCATATATCGGTCATATTGGTTGAGAGTTTTTCCTCCTCTTTTTTATACATGATGAGGTTCGCTATATAGCTTTCTGTATTATTGGCGGTTTGGTATGATTTTGTGAGTCAGGCAATGATATTCGAAAATCCGATCACGAGATTATTGCGACATGTGAGAGCAGCTTCCATCGTTTCTTGCGGGGAACTATTTTGTGTTCCGTTTTGTTGGACACACGAGAGTGTTCCGAGCATTACTTTTGCTGCATTTCCACTCACTCCTTGTCTGGCCAGTTCATTGGCAAGGAGGCGTCTCTGAAGTGCAAAGTATTCTGCTGACTGTGTATTTTCTCATCGAAAGAGAGCAATTGCTTCCTTCCAACTATTACTACTTGAGTCGACGATAGCACTACTTTTTTCGATACTTTTTTGGAATTTTGTCGAAATTTCATCGAAGCCACTGGTACTATTACAACTGATGGTTTTTTCTGGAGAATAGTTATCACGAATCTCATCGAATATTTTTCGGAGTGTTGTATCTGATTCAGAAGTATTTGGAAATCCGAGAACTACTTTTTTATAATAATCTTCGAGTTTTTTATTTTGTATCAGGAGAATACTCAGAGCCGATTCTGGTGTATCTCCGCTGATTCACTCGATTTTCATACTCACATCGAGAGCACAGGCATTTCCTGCTGACTGGAGCGCTGGAAGGATGGTTCCGGTTTCGAGATTTCGGATCAGTTTTCCGTGGTTCATAACGGTTTGTTTCCCATTTCACTTGGCTACATTTACGACGTTGTAGAGAAAATCATCGAGGAGATGCGTGTAGGTTCCTCCTTCTGAGAGACCAGGGGTATTGTTATCGATCCGATCAATCGTTTCGAAAAATCTCCGTTCCTGTGAAAAACTTCCGATATTTCCTTTGCAAGTATTATTTTTTTGAGTGAAACTCTTGATTTGACTGACTTTGTTTTGGGTGGTTTGTAGATATTCAAGAAAGAGAGGAGTCGGTCCGTTATCTAGTCAACAACTTCCCGCTGCAAAACTCGCAGTTGGAAGAAAAAAAAGAGCTATAATGATGATCGTTTTTAAAGGTTGCATTAATTGACAGGTTTGGTATAGAGAGCCGTTCCGACCGACATAACTTCGTCGATCTCGTCGATAAATCCTCGGGTAAAAGCTTGAATCTGAGTGAGATTATTGGAAAAGGACTGATAGTATTGTTCTCGAGCTGAGTCGGTCATTTTTTGCATACATCCAGCACTATTTTTTGAGATATCTTGAGGTCAGAGTGCTGTATCCTTTGTTTGTATATTCTCGCTCGTGATCCCATTTCCGAGTCGGAAAAATCCTCCTCACCCCATCCCATTTGCTTGGATTGGGTTTGTACTGAGTCAAGCAGATACATACGCACAGTGTCGTGCCTCTTCAAAGGCATTTTCTGCACTTCAGATAACTGGTGTCGTACGAGTTGGTTGTGGACGAGATGCGATATATATGCGTCCACCACCGATGAGATCGGTGAGTTTCATGTTTGCAAATGGAAGTGACCAAAAATTATTG
>JAGOMW010000015.1 GCA_017993345.1 Candidatus Altimarinota bacterium
TTACAGGACAGCTCCTCGGATATTATGATATCCAAAATTGATGAAGACTTCTCTCTTTTCACTCTCATTCTGGTTTTCAGAAAGTTGATCGGATTATCGAACTTCTAAAGGAGGGAAAGCATATAGCACTCGTCTCTGACGCTGGTACTCCTGGTATCTCTGATCCAGGATTTGTACTCATAAAAAAAGCGATTGAATCTGGGATTTCTGTAACTCCGATTCCTGGTGCTTCTGCTGTTCTCTCTGGGATAGTTGCGAGTGGATTCGACTGCCATCAATACCTCTATCTCTGATTTCTTCCTGTAAAAAAATGAAGACAAACACTCTTAAAATCCCTTCAAAAAAAGGAATATACGGTTGTTTTTTATGAAAGTGTTCATCGTATCGAAAAGACACTTGCCGAAATGGAGGAATATTTTGGAAAAGATACCCCGATTGTTATCGGAAGGGAAATAACTAAAAAATTCGAAGAATTTCAACGAGGAACGATCGAGGAGGTTCGTGGATATTATCAATGAGAAGGAAAAGTAAAGTGAGAATTTGTAGTTATTTTTTAATTTAATATAAGGTTCTTGAAAAGGAGTACCTTCTAGAAATCAAAATTTGACTAATTTATATAAACATATAAAATAATTTTTTATTGATATTTTTATATGTTGAACCAATTAGAATCTTGAGAAGATGATCAGAATAATAATCTCAGAGTTTATACGGAGTATTTCCCTCTTGGTTATAAACAATATCATCGTGCGAAAGTTTTATGACTTTCCCATGACAAACTTCAGTCTATACAAAAAAGGATGATCTGAGGGTTTGCTCTTTCTAAAAAAATATCTGATTCGATAAAGTGGAATGAAGAGAGTAAAAAAAATCCAGAATTTCTCTGAAACCGAGATATTCCGGATACTATTTGGTGAGAAAAATATCAAAAATGGGTTGATCTCTTGATTAATTGAAACCCAGATTGGGAGGAGCAATTTCTGACTATGTACTATTATATTCAATTCCCCATAGAAACTGAATATGAGCAAATTCGGTCTAGAATAGAAGAGTATCGCATTTTTTTATTTCGTATTCATCTTTTTCATGAAATACCAGAAATAAAGACTCTCCCAACTCGACATGAGATTCGTCAGTTGAAAACTGAAAATTTTGAACTTTATAAAAAATACCTCAATCTCTCTCGAAAATACTATGAAACAACAGAGGATTGAAAAGGTGTGGTGTATATACCCTATTCGTGTGAGAACAATGGTTGTAAGTTCTTAAATCATGTTCTTCAGAAATGAGAAAAAGAAGATGTTCATAAAGCACTGTTTCCAAACATGTGAGTGACCAAGGAAGCAAATATGAATATGCAGGTTGATTTTTATTCAGAAATACAGACCATCTGATGATGGGTAATACCTGCGATTGAGCCAAGTAGAGAGATTATAATAGCACTTATTCACAGATATGCTGATATTCTTGAAAAAGATATTCAGGCTCTTTCTCCAGTTATAGTTTTTCAGGAGCATGAATATCCTTATGTACGAAGAATTATCTCGAGCTATAAAAAACAAAAAGAAAAAAAGAAGGGTGGAAAGAATCAAGAAAGCTCAACTCAAGTTCTGCAATGAATACAGAAAAAAGTACAAACAATACAGTTAGATCCGAGAAATGAGGTCATTAAAGAAAAGAGAATTTCTTATCAGTATGTCCCTGAAATTAAAAAGGATGGAATATATAAAAAATATAATAGAAAGGCTATCGATCTCGTAAAAAAATGGGAAAAAGAAGATGAGAGAAGGCTCTGGATTTTCTCGGTTCAGGAAAATACCTGGAAATCTTATTCTCGAAATGACGATGTTCCTTACGAATCAACCCCATCATGAGAGTATCAATTTTGTTTTTCTTGAGAAGATCCTCTTCGTTCTGGTACTCCAGAAAAAGATACAGAAAAAATTCTCTTTTTTATCGAAGCTGAAAAGAAATCAAGTATTCCGAAAAAAACACCTTCCATTCCTCCAGTTTGAATATGAGTGGTACAGAAAGTTGAAAATTTATTAAATCCTGATACCGATAAAAAAAATTTTTCCACTTCCATTACCTCAGAAGAGGATGAAGCGCTTGATATATATACCCTTCTTGAATCTGGTCAGTATTCGCTGAAACAGGAAAATGATCGAATTATATTCTCCTTTTGAAATATTTTCCTCACTTATAATCAAAAAGAGAAAAATATTCTGAGTGAAAACCAATTTATAAGAGAGATTTGTCTGGATATTGTTCAGAAAATAGTTTCTGATTTTCTGAATAAAAAAGAGGAATGAATACGAAAAAAGAAAGACAAAGTGAAGGAAAAATATATACAAAAACAGCTGTCACAGATCCAGATTGTAGATGTATGAATCTCAGAGATGTTTGAGAGTATTTTGATGGAAGATGGAACGTCTTTCTGAGAATACGCAATAACAAATGAAGATATTTTTAAGACCTTGAGAACCTCTGGTTGATCATTTTCTGGACATCGAATACTCGATCAAAAGGGGAATCTTCATCAGTACAGGGTTGCCTTACAGAAAATCTTGTACCAAGATGGGACAAGAATTATTTTTGAGAGAATTCGAAATGAAAATTCATCTTTTGATCTTCGTATTTCTTTCGAGAGAAAAAATGGTTCAAGAATGACTATTTCTTCTATTGATACATCTCCGTACTATGAGTTTGCATTTCCTGAAGGCATAGATTATCGTATCCAAGAATCGCTCAGTCAAGTACTCAGAAATATACTGATTCTTATTTGAGAGATTTCACGACGTTCTTTTCTCGTAAAAAATACCAAGGAGTATCGATCTCTTCCGGATAAAGAAAAAATGGAGGCGTATCTTTCAGGTACCTATGTACAAGACCGATCATGGAAAAAACTTCCTGAAAAAGAACGAGAAATTCGACGAGAGGCATATGCTCGTTTTCTCTCATGAAAAGGAAAAATAATCAACCCAGAGACAGGGGATATAGAAACAAGAAAAGGCTTAGACGATATACAACCAGATACGAAGATAGTTATACAAGATATGAGTGTAAAGCCCGGATTTACCGAAGAGGGAAGTAAAAAAGCATATCAAATAATCAGAAGTGAAGACTCACGACTTAAGAGGTATTTAATAAAGCGTATATTTTCGACGCTCAATAATGGAACAATAAATGGGAAACGTATATTTTCCAATGGAATGTGATATTTTTTCCAAGCTTTCTGGAAAGAGCTTCCAGAAAATATACGAAAAGAACTTATCGAAATTTCTCAAACATGAGAAGGGTCGACCGATCGTGCCTTGGAGATACAATATGGTCAAAAAACACTAATAGATGCTTTGATTGATTATTGGGAAGATCACCAAGTATTCCTGTCTATAAATAAGCCTTCTTATATATATGGAAGAGATGTTCTTGATAATATTCCGATTTTAAAGCTATCGAACGAAGGCTAGGTTATGAGTATCTTTTTTATCCCAGATACCAATCATATTTGGGATTTTCCTTGCATCCGGATCGCCGTGATGAGCATTTCCATATATAGTCCCATCTCTGTACCAGAGTCTGCTTGAACCACTTGAGTCGAGCTTTGATATACTTTCCCTTGTACATCCAAATCGGAGAAGTTCTTTTTCTGCAAATATTTCATTTATAGATTTTGCTACCATAATGATTAATTCAGAAGAACGATTGCTTCTATCTGGGTGAGCAAGACAAATATATGTGCGACCGATTTCTTCATACCGATGGTGTTTCTGTTCCACTGAAAAATTTACAAATGAAAGGTATCATTTTGTATCACGGAGATTTTCCCAAGAGTAAGGAATTATCTGTGCAATATCCCCTGAAAAAGTGAGAATATTCTTTTTCTCATTTCGGTTGTCAGCACCAGCAGTTTTTACTTCGCCATCCACTTTCAGTCAGAAAGAAAGGGGTGTTGGATTCCGTTTTGGATCAAAAAACTGGCCATTGATAAGGGAAAAAGGTGTATCGGCAAGAGATTCGAGAGTATCGCTGATATTCATCTTTGGAAAAAGTGGTTCACCAGTGGTACCATCCCATTCAGTTGCCTGTCAGAGGGACTTAAGATAGGCTCATTTTGAAAGATCTACTTTTTCAATATACAGTTCACTATTATTGTGTTTATAGAGAGTAATTGCCGAGCCACTAGCGACAGTAAGATAGTTATCGAGTACCTGAAATGGTTTTTTAATAAATTTTTTTTGTGTTCTCGGTTGAATCGCTTTTGGTGGATCACGAAATGGATTGGTGATGAATAATGGTGAGCCAAGAGTAGTTTTTTCTTCTGCATATATCCCATGGAAAGGGAAGAGAATGAGTGAGAAAATGAGAAATGATTGTATACGTTTATTCATGTTTGCATACTACCTGGAAAATTATTTTTTCAAAAATGATTTCCATTTTTTCACTAAATCTTTACAATCCTCACACTCGACAACAATCGATTTTTATTTTTATACCAACAAGTATATGATCTCTCAACTCAATGCTCGGCATAAGCCCAAGTACCAACTTCTTACATTTTATAAATTTGTTGATATACCTGAGTTAGAACTAGATAAGGTTGCCCAGGAGCATCTTGATTTTACGAGGGATATCTGACTAAGAGGTCGTGTATATATAGGGACTGAGGGAATTAGTTCCACAGTAACTGGTAACATATGACAGTGTTGGTCTTATCGCGAATTTTTACAAAAATCAAAATACTTCCAAGATATTTCTGATGTAGATACAAAAGCAACGAGTGTCTCTGGTCACGAATTTCCTCGTATGAGTGTCAAAATCCGAAATGAAATCGTCACACTCGGAATGAAAGTAACTGCCGAGGAAGTAAAGAAATATAAAAAAGAAATGACACCAGAGGAATTTAAAAATATACTCGAATCGGATAAAAAAGATGACTATATTATCCTCGATATGAGAAATGATTATGAGTATCGTCTCGGACATTTTAAAAACGCAATTCCAGCCGGAACAGTAAATTTTCGTGAAGTACCAAAGCTTCTCGAAAGATATGGGAAAGCTGCAGAGGGAAAAAAAATTATCTGGTACTGTACAGGTTGAATCCGTTGTGAAAAGGCAGCTGTACTTGGTAATCAACTCTGATGAACGGAGTTTTACTCGATCCAGTGATGAGTGGTAAAATATGTAAATGAGTACAATGATTGAAACTGGCTCGGGAATCTTTATACTTTCGATGGACGAGTTTCCACAGAAGTCTGAGATGAAAATACACATACAACCATTTGAAAATGTCTTTATACCGATGAACTCACTGATAACTGTGAAAATTGTCGATACTCCATATGTAATGCTCGCCTTATCTGTACCGAAAAAGCATATAAAAACCATATGGGATTCTGTTCACGAGAGTGTTATGAAAATGCTCGAGAAGATGGATTTATCAAAGTGGTACCATGGGATAAGCTCAACTATCTCGAACTCGGCAGAACTTGGCGTGCTGATCCATCGAAAAAAACAGAAATTGCTTCTCTTATCCAAAATTATTTGGATACAAAACTCGGAAAGGTAGAGTGGAGACATCTTACTTCTCAGAAAGAAGATGTTATAATGGAATGTTAAGAAATAACTCTCACAAATTTGTGAGAGTTATTTTTTATAGTATTGAGATATATTTTTACCTATTTCATGAATCTTTTCTGGATATTCATTCATCCATTTTCCGATCATGTGAGGTGCTCATGGGATAATTATTCGTTCTTTTTTTGCGTTTGGTGCCAAGTTCATGATGATTTCATTCACTCACTCCGGGATTACTTCGTCGTATTCAGGGGTAAATAATACGATATTTCCACAATAGTCTTTTAGTTGTGTATAGTGAGAATGATTTTTCCAGCTTTCATGCCTACGAATACTTTCAGAAAAATATTCTCAGAATTCCTGTCAAATAACTTCTTTATCGTAGATTCCTGGAGCAAAAAGAAAAAGATTTTTTATAGAAATATGGCTCGCTATCCTGAGCGATACCTCACCACTCATACTAAAAGCACACAATGAAAGGTCTTTTTCAGAATCCAGAACTTTTATCGCATCGCTTGCTTCTTGTATCCTTTTTTCTATAGATAGAGGAGTGCGATGTGTACTTTTTCCATGACCAGAAAAGTCAATTGCGAGGGTTGGAATACCGATCGATAAGAGGTATTTTCTAAGTCAGAAAGTTCGTGAAGAGTCTGACTTTCCAGCACCATGAAGCACCAGGGTGGTGCAAGAAACTCACTGAACAATCCATTTTTCGAAGAATATATCTTCTTTTCCTGATTTAAAAAATCCAGTCTTTATCATAAAATTATTTTTTTATTATAATCTTTACTAGGAGTCATTCATCTTTATTTTTCACTAAAAGAAGGGATCAATGATGAAGTCTAGTGATCCGATCGATGATCGAAAGTCCGATTCCCATACTTCCGTTTGCTCGAGATGTGCGTGCTTTATCCACCCTATAAAATTTTTCTTTTACATAGTTCATTTCTTTCTCTGGTATTCATCTCCCATTATCACTGAAGAGAATAATGGATTCTTTTCGAGTTTTTTCTAGACCGATAGTGAGAGTAGTTTTTTCTCCAGCATATTTATGAAAATTGGAGAAGAGATTATGGAGTATTTGTATGTACATATTTTTATCCATATTGATTTGGTCTTCTTTTGAAAAATCAATAATGATTGATTGTTTCGATTTTTCGAGTTGTGGACGATAGCTTTCTATGATATTTTGAGTAATTTTGTAGAGAAAAAATGTTTCTACCTGAATATTATGGAAGTTCTCATTGTTGAGTTTTTCATAATCCATAATTCCTGTGGTTATTTCTGTAAGGCGTTTGAGTTCTGCTTGAAGCATCGGAAGTGTTGTTTCATCGAGTTGCATCATACCATCTTCTATGGCTTCGAGATAACACTGAACAGCAGTTATAGGAGTGCGTATTTCATGGGAAATATCTGAAAGAAAGTCAGAACGTATTTTTTCCTGAATAGAAAGTGTTTTTTGAAGATTGTTGATCGTGGAAATAAGGGGGGAAAATTCATTTTTCCCGGGATATCGAATCGTTGCATATTTTTTTCGATCGATAATATTTTTTATGTTTTCCATCACGATTCCAACTGGTCGAAATATCGAACGAATCCAGATAAAATAAAGAATACTAATAAAAAATATCCAAATACCGTTTATCAGTATGAGTCACTTCAAGATACTCGTTACAAAACGTCCTTCGGATGTATTTTTTCAAAACTCACGGATATTCAGAGTTGGAAATCTTTCGGACTGTATACTTTTTTCACTCACTTTGAAGAGTATTTGTGCATCACTTCCAGCACTTCCTGAGTCTTTTCCTATATAAAGTTCAGGGTTTTTGGATATATTTTCGAGGGCATTTGAGAGATTAGAGAGTTCTGATATCGTTGAAAGATATTCTTCTCTTACTTTCTTATCAAGCGTGTTGAGTTTCAAAAATGCTTTTAATTTTTCAGGATCAGGAGTATTTTCTGTACTTGGAAGTTCAGATATGTAGGTTTTAAAGGCTTCTTGAGAAAATAACTGAAAACCAACCACATTAACTATGGCAGTGAGGATGATAATACTCCCAGTAACGAATTGTATGGAATAAGCGAGTTTCAATGATTGGATGATTAAAAATATGAAAGAATCATTTCGATAAAGTATTTCTTTTTATAGTATAGGGATTTCATAAATTCAGACAACCCTTTTTCTCTATCTTTGGAGGGAGGATTTCGTTTGCTTTTCTCTCATTTTTTTGTATATTTGAAGAGTATACTTCTTCACTCTCCCTTCTTCATGACTGTTCGAACGCGGCTCGCACCATCCCCAACTTGACTTTTACATATCGGATCTCTGAGAACCGCTTTATATTCTTATCTTTGGGCGAAGAAAAAGCAATGACAATATATTATTCGTATCGAAGATACGGATCGTACTCGACTGGTCGAAGGAGCAGTAGATGGTATACTCGATATGCATCGTGAACTTGGAATTATGCCCGATGAAGGTCCTCATCATGATGGTGGATATGGTCCTTATACTCAGAGTGAACGACTAGGAGAATATGCCCCACGTCTTCATAAGATGTGTGAAGAGGGGACTGGCTATTATTGTTTTTGTACCTCTGAACGACTTGAGGCCCTCAAAATAGAACAAGAAGAACTCAAGCTTCCTCCTCGCTATGATGGACATTGTCGTCATATACCTCTCGAAGAATCAAAAGAAAGAGTTGCTTCTGGTGAGAAGTTTACAATCCGACTCAAGGTTCCAAAAGGAGAAACGATCGTGTTCAATGATATCATCCGTGGCCGGATCGAGTTCAAGACTTCTGAAGTGGATGACCAAGTTCTCCTTAAATCTGACGGTGAGTTTCCTACCTATCATTGAGCCATCGTAATTGATGACTATCTTATGAAGATCACCCATGTGATGCGAGGAGAAGAGTGGATTAGTTCTATCCCAAAACAAGTACTCACTGCAAGAGCTCTCGGAATTACTCTTCCTGAATATGCTCATCTCCCAAATGTTCTGGGTGCTGATGGTAAAAAACTTTCCAAACGAACTGGGGATGTCTCTGTGATCGAATATATAAAAAAAGGATACCTTCCGGAAGCACTTCTGAATTTTCTAGCACTTCTCGGATGGAATCCAAAAACCGATCAAGAAGTGATGACGATGGATGAGATGATTGAAAAATTTGAATTGACTGATATCCATAAGTCATGAGCCGTGCTTGATCCGGTGAAACTGGATTGGATGAATGGTGAATACATAAAAAATCTTCCTCACGCAGAACTTCATGATCGCCTTTCGGTCTACTTGAAAGAATATGCTTCTGACTTCTATGAAAATATATTCTCAAAAGCTGAGTTCACCTTGAATTCAAAAATTATCAATGAGCTTTCTCTTCGAATGAAACGATTTGAAGAATATATCGAACTTTCGAAGATTTTCTATACTTCAGAAGTTGATGTAAGAAAAGATCTCCTCGTGAATCCAAAAATGAAAATCGAAACCGAAGAAGATGCCCTTGAATCATTACAACTCGCTTATACAGTTCTCGAGAATGCACACTTTACAAATCTCGATACCATAAAAACTCCACTTCTCGAGGCAATATCAGAAGTAGGAAAGAAAAATGGACAAGTTCTCTGGCCACTTCGTGTGGCACTTTCTGGAGAAGAGTTTTCTCCTGGTTCCTTCGAGATGGCATATATTCTAGGAAAAGAAGCATCTCTTGAAAGAATCAAAAAATATTTTTAATACTTTATTTTTAAAAAAGTGCTCTATATTCTTCTTAAAAACATCATCGAAACTACTATACAAAATTATCGTTGTGAGGTTTGTTCAGGAAGTCTGCAGGAGATATCTATTTCTATAAAAAAACTTTCTGAACAGAGTATTGATCTCGAGTGTATCTGTCCTGCTTGTCAAACTGCTTCTCATGTGCATATTCAGATTGGTGATCTGAAGAATGCTATGGGGAATGCCTGATTATTGAGTAAAAATACTAATAAACACAGTATTAAGGATGAGGATATCGTAAAAATATCTGAAGATCTTCTCCATATACACTCTATAGAAGACCTATTACGATAAATTTCTTTTCTATGTTTTGAAAAATTTTTGCACTCTTGCTTCTTTCTTTGGTGGGGTATATTGGTGGGGTATTTTTCTTTCCAGAAATAGTAAATCAATATGGAAATAAAGAGCTCAATTTACATATTCTCGAAATGAAATGAAAACTCGATAATTTTGCATCTACCGGTTCATCAACACAGTCGCTGATTGATTCTGCTGGCTGAGTTCTTTCCCCCTATCTAGATAGTGCAAAGGGGGTGATTAAGCAGTGACAAGATGTTGCAAATCAGGTCCAACACACTATAGAGGAAAAAGCTGTTCAGGCAGAGAAAGCAAAGAATTCTCTGGAAAACGCCTATAAGGCTGTCGATACAGCAAAACAAGATTTTAAAAATCTATCAAACTTTAATTCAGGAAGCAAAAACTAATGACTCCAACTTTCCAATCTAGAAATATTCGAAATCAAAAGAAGTCCATAAAATGGCCATGGATAGTACTTTTTTTATGATTTCTTTTTTTCAGCTTCTTTTTTTCTGTACGAAATATCGGAGGAACTCTTATCGAAGAGGGGACATATTCTTTAGAGAAATGAACGACACTCACCACTCTTCCAAAAAGTCTTGATATCGATCTAAGCTCTTGGAAATATAAACTTTGGATTCGATATTTCCTTTCCGATGCTCCGAGTATCCAGGCGGGAACATATAAAATTGATCATAAAATCACTCTTTCTGATTTTATTTTAACAAATCTTAAAGCACCAACCTATACTGATAGTACTATTACGATTCTTCCTGGATGGAATATTTACGATATCGATGCATCGCTTTCATCAAAAAATATCATCAAAACAGGAGAACTTCTTTTGGCAGCTCGAGATTCATTTTCAGAATTCCAGTCCAAATATGTATTTCTCAAAAACGTTTCTTCGCTTGAGTGATTTCTCTATCCAGATACCTATCGAATAGCTAAAAATGCGGATGCAAAAATGATCCTTGATCGCCTTCTTTCAGAATTTCAGAAAAAAATCGGGGATTCATATATCTCTCTTGAGTCTGCTGCTTATAAGGATTTGATTCTTGCATCGATAGTGGAACGTGAAGAGCGTGACAGTTCTCAGAAACCGATTGTTGCAGATATACTCGCAAAAAGAGTGAAGGAAGGTATCCCCATGGGGGCTGATGCGACGGTTTGTTATGGATATGCAAAAACTCAGAAACAATGTACGCCCACATTTATCGGGTCTGTTATCCATGAAAAATCAGCATATAATACGAGAAATAAACAATGATATCCTCCTACACCGATAGCCAGTATATCTCTCGATACTTGGAATGCAGTTCTTAACAAAGAAACTTCCCCCTATTATTACTATCTTCATGATTCTAATGGAAAGATTCATTTTGCAAAAAACCTCCAAGAACATAATATAAATAAATCAAAGTATATAGAATAATCATATTTTCTTTTCTTATATGAAATCATTTCTGACCCAATCTATTATTAGTATTAATTCACTTCTTAGTCCAATAACAAGGCAAATAGAAAAACAAAGAAAGTATATTGGATTTTTCTTTATATTTCTTGCATTTCTTTCTCTTTGATTTCTTTTTTTCCCAAACAAAATCAAAGAAAGTGGTGAATATGCGATAATATTGCTTTGGGTGATTCTTTGGATTCCTATTTTTGCAAGAGTTTTCTGACTCAAAATTGTACAAGTGGTTATGCCACTGAGAAGGGAAATTGGCATATTAATGGGAACTCTGGCATTTGTTCATGGGGCAAGATACTATTTAAATTCACCAACTTCCATTACAAAGACTTCTTTCTGGATCCAAGATGATTTCTTTCATATCTTGCCTTCTGATTTTTTGCGCTTTTTTTTACCGTCCCACTTCTTCTTACTTCCAGTAAATGGGCTATGAAAAAGATGGGTAAATATTGGAAATGGCTTCATAGGAGCGTTTATTTGATTATAATATTTGTCGTTGCGCACGTAGTACTTTTGAAGTCATTTCTTCACCTGGAATATTGACCTCTTATAATTTTGATTCTTTATTTCTTTTTTAAGATTCTTGAATGGAGGGGGATAAGAATTCCTCAAAAACAGAACGTACGATATCCGATATGAAAAAATGGATATGTCTCCCATGTGGATATATCTATGATCCAATAATAGGGGATGAGGATAGTGGTATAGCCCCATGAACAGAGTTTACAGATATACCCGATAATTGGCGATGTCCTGATTGTGGTGTATCAAAATCAGACTTTTTTCCTTTTGATGAAACCAATCCACCTGTCTCTTTCGCTGCTAAGATTATCGAAAAGAAGTTTCTCAATCCCACCACTATAGAACTTACCATCGAAACAGAGGAGGAAATACCGAGTTTTCCAGGGCAGTATGTGAGTTTCTATTGGAATGATTCAGAAGGTGAGTTTCGTCGATCGTATTCGATTGCTAAGCGTTCTGGAAAAAGTTTTACTTTTCTTATAAAACTCATGAAGATGGGTCGCGGTGCTCGTATACTCAAAGAGGTTAGCTTAA
>JAGOMW010000016.1 GCA_017993345.1 Candidatus Altimarinota bacterium
ATATTGGGTACTAATTTTCTAAAAATATTTGTTATAAGTCATTATTGGACTCAAAAACACGGGAATAAAAACTCAAAAACAGAAAAAAAAGAAAAATTCCCTCTAAAAAAGAGAGAATTTTTCTATTCCCGTGGAATTATGATCGTAAAGTAGTGATAGTCATCACTAGGCTCGTATCGTCCCGTAGAAATCTGATAAGATGCTTTTCATGGTGGACCCGCCGGGGCTCGAACCCGGGACCTAAGGATTAAGAGTCCTGCGCTCTACCAACTGAGCTACGAATCCATAACTTCTCGAAGTTATGGCACGAAATATAGTGAATAATAAAGAAAATGCAAATTTATTCATACATTTTATAGTATTTTCTCAGTCTCCTTGCCAAAAAGAGATGGATGATTCCAAGAAGGAGAATCAAACCATAAAAAATCGGATTCATCGGTACCATCCTCTTTTCATTCTGGAAGATCTTTTCACTCCCAACTGTTTTTCCTATTTCTTCGATTCCCTGTTCGAAACTTATAGCATCACTTGCATGGATATATCTTCCCCCACTGATAGAGGCGATTTTTTGAAGTGTCTGTTCATCGATATCTGCCTTCATTGGTTCATTTTTGGCATCATAGAAATACTGTCTGATCCCGTTTCCATCGAGATAAGAAAGAAGAGCACCAGAAGAGGAACCGATACCGATCGGATAAATCGGATTCGCCAGAGTTCGACTTTCCTCTGCGGATATAACTGGATCGATACCGATATTGGCACGACCGTCAGTAAGAAGGACGATCGCACGATCCCCAGTTGCACCAGAAAGGAGCATATTTGCTGAGAGGATAGCATCTCCGATATTCGTCCCAGAAGTATCTGGAAGTCCCTGAGCAATACTTTCCGTCGTGGTACTTTGGATCATATTTGCAAGTCCACCTTTATCCTGTGTAAGAGGTGAGAGTGCAAATGGTTTTCCCGCGAAAATAATATATCCAAAACGATCAGGAGATTCTTTGGAAAGAAGATTCACAAGAAGAGATTTTGCTTTTTCTATGCGACTCGGAGAGATATCATCGGTCATCATCGATCGTGAAATATCTAGAACCAAGACGATATTATTTCCTTTTTCCGACGGAACTCGAACCTCATATGGAAATCGAAAATCAAAAAAAAGAAGACCAAGGGTGATAAAAATCAGAATACGGACTGTCCATAGAGAACGCAGTATCCATGGTGTATAGCTATGCTTTTTCATGAGTATATTTGGGAATGGTTGTCCGATTTTTTCACGAAAAAATCTCCACCAGATGAAGAGAAATACAGAAACACCAAGAATGAAAAAAACTATATACAAATGAGGAAAAGATTATTTTCTATACTGCTTCCACCAGAGAAGAATCTTCGCAAAAAGAATATGAAGACGCAAGAAGTAGATCGTCCTAAGGAAAAATGCCTTGGTTTTATTTTTTCAAAAAAGGAGAAATCCCCCAAGAGTGAGGAAAATAACCCCACCAGGCAGTGGTGAAAAGAGAGCAATAAATCAATAGAAAAAAAAAGGAAAGTCCGATAGTAATACGGACAAAAAGTGGGAAAGTCCAGAGTGTCTGATACCACGGGTGAATCTCTACCTGAGAGAATAAATTATGAATTTTTTTTATAAAAAGTTTCTTTGGCATATGAACATTATAGGAAAATAGAAATGGAATCAAGATATTTCATCTCATCTTGTTTTTTTTATATTTTTCAGTACTCTCAGGGCGTATATAGTGAGTCTCAGCTTTACTTTTTATCTTTCTGATAGTGAATCTCATACTTTTTGGAATCTACAGCTTTCTGCTGCTCATCATATTCTGATTTATGACTATAGTCATCGTAGATACCAATAAATTTCGTGAATATTCCAAATATCTCGGATTCATCTTGAAGATTTATATGGTACTCATAGTGATTATCGCTCTCTTTGGTGGGTATAAAATCCTCACAAACTATACTCCACCAAAGAAAATGGCTCCTCCTCCAGTACAATTGGATTTCTAATTTTAGGTCCACTCACTCAGAAAATCCCCTTTCAAAACCCTCCTAATCTTCACTTTTTTCAAATGCAAATCGGTATCGTCGGTCTCCCAAATGTCGGAAAGTCCACTCTCTTTAATGCGCTCACAAAGTCCTACGCGGCTGAGGCAGCCAATTTCCCTTTCTGTACGATCGAACCGAATACTGGGATCGTGAATGTAAATGACGATCGTCTTGAGAAAATCCGAGTCGTGGTAAATGGTGCGAAGATTATTCCCGCAACCGTCGAGTTCGTTGATATTGCTGGACTCGTAGAAGGTGCGAGCAAGGGTGAAGGACTCGGGAATAAGTTTCTCTCTCATATCAGAAATGTCGATGCGGTTCTCCAAGTGGTTAGAGATTTTGATGACTCAAACGTCCACCACGTGAATGGATCAGTTAATCCTCAGCGCGATATCGAAGTCATCAATCTTGAACTCATATTTGCGGATCTCGACACCCTCGACCGCCGCATGGGGGAAAATGCGAAAAAAGCTCGCTCAGGAGATAAGGAAGCGAAAGCTCGTGAAGATATCTATCCTCGTCTGAAAGCTCATCTCGAAGAGGGTAAGATCGCCTCTACTCTGGAACTCACTCCAGAAGAAAAACTTCTGATCTCGGATCTTCATCTTTTGACGGATAAGCCATTTATCTACGCGGTAAACCTCACTGAAGATCGAGTGAATATCTCCGAAGAGGAACTCAGAAAAATCACCGGGATCACAGATACAAAGATCCCAGTTCTTCCTGTCAGTGCGAAGATCGAGATGGATATGCTCGAGTTCTCAGACGAAGATCGGGCGATGTTCCTCGCAGATCTCGGGATCGAAGGAAACCCGATGGATGCGATCATCAAGAAGTGTTATGATCTTCTCGGACTTCAATACTACTTTACAGCTGGAGAGATCGAAGTGCGTGCCTGGACGATCCACCAGGGATGGACGGCTCCAGAAGCTGCGGGTGTGATCCATACCGACTTCCAGAAGAAATTCATCAAGGCGGAAACCGTGAACTGGGCGGATCTCGTCGAGAATGGTGGATGGGCAGGGGCGAGAGAAAAAGGAAAAGTCAAAATGGAAGGAAAAGAATACGTCGTACGGGATGGGGATATCATGTTGTTTAAGTTTGGAGGGTAGTTTTATATATTGTAAGTACAAAAATATTAAAACTATATTTATCATCTAGTAAAAACATGCGGTTATTTATTTTGTATTTGTTTTATATATTTAAAAATTTCACTTTTCTTAGATGAATTCATCCATATTTTTAAAGGGATGACAATATTTGCATTATTAAATTGATCAGACGAACAAAGATAAGCTATACTTTCCAAATTGGCATCTGATTTTAGTATAACACAAAGTGGTAAATATTTAGATCGGTCTACTGAAATAACAATCGATGTACTGTCAATAATCACTTCATCTTTACCAAAATTAAATCTCATTAAAGATCAAGAACCTAGAAAACCAACAGAAGCTTCTATACCATTTTTTTTAAGCTCGTTCTCATATAATTGGACCTGAACTAAACCATTACCATAATGACGAATATCATACAGAAGGTAGATGTCTACAGCTGATTCACATAAATTTTTTACATCAGAAGACTTATTTCAACATAATTCATCATGAAGAGATTCGTATCATATATTAGCAATGGACTCTTTTACATCTCGAGCATGTATTTGACATAAATTTTTTGCTACAGTAAGTTCTGTATCACTATACTGATATTCATTATAAGCTCCATCATAGCGATAGCGAAGATATTCCGCGAGTCGAAAACTATGAGCGTCTCTACAGTAACTATTATCACCAGATTCTTCTACCTTCATTTTTATATATCTCCCGTTAATGTTTGCCTGTTTAAATTTTTGTTTTAAGGATTGTGTTCATATATTTTGATAGTATGCATCAGAATAAGCTACATCATAGCTATAATTATTTGGATTCGTAGTAATAAGCACATAAATAAAATATGTTCCAATTACCAAAATACCGAGTAGAATGGAAATCATGAGGTATTTTTTACTAAAATTGTCTAATAAAAATAATATAGAAAAAATAATAATAAAAAACAAAATGAAATAAGAAATGTAGGCAAAAATAGTATCAAGTGGGAAAAAACTTTGAGGATCACTATGATGGTGTGTTTCTATAAAAAAATAGCTGGAACATGAGAGTAAAAAGAATCCTATCATATTGCCTCAATTTGTATATGGTTTTTTAAATGGTAATAAATATAGAAGAGAAAGAGAAAATATTATAATCCATATTAACATATAGAGCAAGTAGTTCTCATTTATTAATGGACTATGATCAGGAAAAAAGTAGTAATCAAATAAGTCTAGCCTTCAGCTCAACCACATTTCATATTTTATTTTACAAAACAATACAATTTGTTCGAAATCACTAAAAAATATTGCACAAAAAATTAGGAATAAACGAATAATAAAAAAGTAATAATTCATACTTATGTATTAATAAATAAATTTTGATGACAAATAAAAAAAACAGATTCTTTTAAAATACAAAAAAAGGAATTTCAAATAAGAAAGAATAATTTTTTAAATACTAAAACCCTTCTGGTTTGATATTCCATTTCTCCCCTTCTTCCGCTTCTTGGTCATCGAAGTTGTTCATCACGTCTTGTTGCCAGCGTGAGAGGGCGTAGATGTTATCATTCAGACTCATATTGCGCCAGTCGATGATAAAGTCATCTGGGGTGTCGTCATCTCCAGCAATATAATATGCCATCATAGCAGAGTAACCCTGTTGTTCTGCGATCTCATTGATTCTCTTGATATAGTCTTGAACCTTATCTGTAAATTCCTCTCGTGTCATAAATATGAAAATTATACTGAAAGTATATAGAGAAAGGAGAAAACGCCAAAAAAATCCTCCCGATAATTGGAATAATTATTTTCAAAATTACTACAATTATCATCACTATATAGCAAGGATTGCTATATAGGAGAGAAAAACTTGAACGCCAACAAAAACTGTTTAGAATACTGGAGAAATCTTCTAAAAATTTTAACAAAAAATCCAGAAGTTCTTCGTTTTATCGAAGAACTTCTGGATTAGAGTCATAACGATAATACATGTATATCTCACAAACAGTAAAATATATTCTCATATTTCTTTGAAGTTCACTCGTTTTGCATTTTTCAATGCTCTTTATGAGTGTTCTATTTACTCGATATAATACAGAAAAGCAGATAACACACCCATATATGACAGATGGATGTACTCTCTATGTAGATGGAGACTATAGTGATTGCTGTGAAGCACACGATTATGCTTACTGGCAATGATGACCTATCTATAAGAAGCTCATTGCAGACGCTAATCTCTATGCCTGCATAGCTGAGCGGTGACACAATTTTCGAGAAAATTGGATGTTTGCTTGAGTACTTTTCGGATGAAATCCATGACTTCCAACTGATTTTCGATGGGGATTTGGATACCCATATCCCTATTATAATATACAAAAATAATCTCTATGTTCACTTCAATATTGGATTTTGATTCTTATATAATACATAATATTTTTCATATTCAGAATGAATTTTTGGATACTTTGATGATTTTTTGTACTCAACTTTGAGATCTTGGATTCCTTTGGATCAGTCTTACTTGTATACTGGTACTGCTACCAAAATACCGATATTTTGGTATCCAAATAAGCTACGCACTGAGCCTCAATCTCTTTTTATGAGAAGGGATTTTGAAGCATCTATTTCATAGAGATCGTCCATTTCAGGATTTTCAGGATATTCTCCTGAAAATTCCAGAGCCAATCACCTCTTCATTTCCCTCTGGACATGCAAGTGCATCTATATGTTTTGCAGTTCTATTTACCTACTTTTTTTGGTGCAAATCAAAATGTTTGGTATGACTAGTATGGACCATAGCAATAATGATTAGTATTTCACGGATATATCTACAAGTCCATTATCCAAGTGATGTTTTAACGGGTATATGCATATGAATACTGAGTTCGTTGATAATAATATACATCCCTTCTCTCTTTCCGTGAGTTTCGAATCCAAAAAAGCAAATCTTCCATAAAAATCCACAATAAATCTAAACAAGTACACATCATTTCAATTTACCCATACTTTTTTGGAGAGGAAAGTATTTCCAAGGATGAATAAAAATAGAAATGAATAAAAAAAATACCATTTCTATTTTCTCAAAGCAGTTGAATAATGAGCAAATCTTTATTGCTGAGAAAGTACCTTCAAGAGTGAATACACTATCTTCTGATCAGAAGTATGTGTTTCGAGAATTCGTAGACGATAGGTGTATCCGTAGATATAGTCAAATCACGCAATCCCACCATAGAGATTGAACCATCCTCTTTGGAATCAGAACTTCCCTTGCAAACAATTTTTTGGATTTCTATCAGTACAAGTCTCGTTCACTGGAGCGACCGTCACATTTCGAACTCGAGATTCCCATGGCCTGAGACACTGTCCAGCAAGTGGATTCCACTTATATCCAGCAGATGCCTTACATCCATGACTATCACTATCTCCACCAACTACTGGTGGAACTGTTGGAGTATCTTTACATGCTCACTTTACTACATTAGTCGCACCTCTCGAACTGGCGACACATGCGTTGGAAAACGTTTCTCTCACAGGATTACAAGGTGCAGCGAAACACTGAACTTGGACGGATCCACAGACAGGAGCATATTCCATGGTACATGCAGTCGGAGTAGTGGCAGAAACGGAAGCTCAGAAAACAAAAAGAGAAAGGAAACCAACAGAAAATCAGAATTGTTTTAACATAGATAAAAGGTAAAGATATATATATATATTAGGGATTAGTATAGTCAAAAATCGTGACAAAAAAATATTATTTTTCAGAAGAGTTTTTTTCTGTCTCTAAGATATTTTTCACAGACTGGGGAATCTCACTTTGTAAGAGCTTTACACAGACCTTTTTTCCTGCAAGATACGTTCCGAGAACGATGATCCCCATCGGAGCAAAAAGAAGTGTCAGAAAAAGGGGTTTTCCAATATATGGACACGAAAAAACTGGATCATCAGCAAAGTGCCTCTGGAGACTAGAAATCACGTAGGCATAAAGAATACCAGAAGAAATAGTAATGGAATCTATTTTATTTTTTTGTTCTTTTTGAAGGGTAAATCAAGAATCTTCCACTCAGATATATGTACGGATATGATCGTAATTCATAATTTTTTAATTGTAAAAATACACTTTTTTATTAAATATTAATTAATTTTTAAGGAATAGTTCACAAAAGATATAAAAAATTGTTTACTTGAAAAAAATATGATAGAATGGGCATGTTTGCTAAATAATTTTTTTAATATGAAAGATATATACGTTGAAATATTTCCTTGAATTAAAAATAGAAAAAATCCTCAAAACTGAGACCTTGCTAGAGCAATTACTACAAAACTTCAAGATAAAACCAATGATATAGCTTTGGAAGATACAGATGAAGAATGAAGATTCTTTGATTGATGAGAGAAAGTAGATAATTTTGACATGATGGTTGTAAAAGAATGAAAAATTGTATCAATATTATGAAAGAAATGAAAGAAACTATCTCTCTGAGATTTTATTAAATTAAAATGAGACTCGCAATGATATATTTCAAGCGGACACTGAGATTGAGAAATGGTAACTATCACTAATTTTGTACAACCGTTTCAATGAAAAAATACCGATAAAATAATATGAGTAGTATGAAGTGACGGAATGTATGGATTTATAAAACCAAACAATATTTATATAGATGGTACAGAATATCCTTTAGACACTATTTTAGAACCATTAATATGATTCAATAAAGACTATAGGATATGAACAGATGAAAAAATAGATGGACTTTTCAAAAGTTTGAATACATTTTGTATGTTTTATGAAAATTCTTGAATTCGAGATTGAGTTCTTAGCTTAGATCCTAATATGCCAAATGCAATAAAGGATGACGTTAGAAGATTAGCTCAAAGAATAATTCTTGAAATGCAAAAATAATTCTTGAAATTAAAAAAAACTGATATTAATATCAGTTTTTTTTAATTTTTCTATTTCTCCTCAACATCCGCCTCAACCGATCCATCATCATTTTTCTTTGCGTCATCTTTCTTCTCAGGATCTCCAGCATGAGCATAGATATCTTGTCCGACCTTCATCATCTTATCGGAAAGCTCCTTTGTGGCAGCTTCGATAGTTTCTTTTTCAGCATTTAGATCAGCAAGAACTACCTTCAGAGCCTCGAGCTTCTCTTTTGCTTCAGTTCCATCTTTTTCTTCATATTTTCCGACATTTTCTTCGAGGGTTTTTGTCGTCTGGTAGACCATGGAGTCAGCGTGATTTCGAGCTTCGATCGCCTCTTTTCTCTTTTTATCAGCCTCTCTATTGGCCTCAGCTTCTTTGATCAATTCTTCAACCTCCTTATCAGACATACCAGTCGAACCTTGAACGGTGATTTTTTGTTCTTTTCCTGTCCCTTTATCTTTTGCAGTTACATGGAGAACTCCAGATGCATCGATATCAAGAGTCACTTCGATCTGAGGAACTCCGCGTGGTGCTGGAACAATTCCAGAAAGAACAAATCTTCCGAGAGATTTATTGTCTCCTGCCATTTCGCGTTCTCCCTGAAGAATATGGATCTCTACGCTATCTTGGTTATCTGCAGCAGTCGAATAGACTTGAGACTTCGAAGTTGGGATTGTCGTATTACGTTCGATCATGCGAGTCATCACTCCTCCGAGGGTCTCGATACCGAAGGAAAGTGGAGTTACATCGAGAAGAAGGACATCCTTCACATCTCCCTGGATAATACCTGCTTGGATCGCGGCACCGAGAGCAACGGCTTCATCTGGATGGACAGATTCATTTGGTTTCTTTCCGAAGAATTGTTCTACTTTGGACTTGATCATCGGAACACGAGTCGAACCTCCGACGAGGATCACCTCATGGATCTGAGAGGCCTGAAGTCCTGCATCCTTCATCACCTTGCGGCAAGGTTCAAGTGAACGTTCTACAAGATCAGAGATAAGTTCTTCGAACTTCGCACGAGAGATCTTCACGAGGAGATTGGATGGAACTCCGTCATTCATCGCGATAAATGGCTCGTTGATCTCCGTCTCACTACTTGCTGAAAGCTCGATCTTTGCTTTTTCTGAAGCAGATCGGACACGCTGTACTGCCATCGCATCCTTGCGGAGGTCGATCCCGGTTTCTTTCTGGAACTCTGCCATCACGTACTCAAATATTCGCTGATCGAAGTCGTCTCCACCGAGGTGAGTATCTCCGTTCGTTGCAAGTACTTCGAAAGTACCCTCTGAACCGATCTCAAGGATGGAGATATCGAACGTTCCTCCACCAAAGTCATACACCGCGATTTTCTGATCTTTTGACTTATCTGCTCCGTATGCAAGTGCTGCTGCAGTCGGCTCATTTACGATACGTTTTACATCGAGTCCGGCGATTTTACCAGCATTGATCGTTGCTTGACGCTCAGAGTCATTGAAGTACGCAGGAACGGTGATAACTGCTTCTGTTACTTTTTGACCGAGAAATTTTTCTGCATCTGATTTGAGTTTCTCGAGAACCTTCGCAGAAATTTCTTCTGGACGTACTCCCTTTCCATCCCACTCGATGAGACATCCTCCGTCAGAACCCTGAGTCACCTTAAATGGAACACTCTTGAGTTCTTCTGTCACTTCTGAGAACTTTCGTCCGATAAATCGTTTCGCAGAAGCAATCGTGTTCGCTGGATTAGTCACTGCTTGGCGGCGAGCAGGCATACCGACGATGGTTTCCCCTTTTTTGAAGGCGACTACTGATGGGGTCGTGTTTCCACCTTCTGCATTCGGAATCACTTTTGGTTTTCCACCTTCCATAAAAGCGACACACGAGTTCGTCGTCCCGAGGTCGATACCGATAATTTTAGACATAATTTGAGAGTTAGATAATAGTTTTCCAATAAATGGATTGTTTTCATATTATCAGATTTTTGTTTCGTGTCAAAAGTTTTTTAGCACTTTTTATATAAGAGTGCTAATTTAGTAAAAATATCGCTATATTGTGGGAAGATACTACTCTATTTGCTTATCATATATTTTTACTTGAAATAAATATATGATATGTATACTCATTTTATTAAACCCTATTCTTTCTGAATATGTCACGATCATATCATAACGTTCATCGAGATTCTGATGACGATCACTCTCCGAAAAAGCAAATCCCACCAAAAAGAACTCAAAAGAGAGAAATCAAAATACAGAGAGTAAAGCAAACAGAATGAGAAAGATATATTGATAAAAGAAACCTTGAAAGAGAGATATCCTTTCAAGTTGCTGGAATCATCGCAAAATCACTGCAAGTTATATATGATGACTCTATAAAAAGACAATTCGTTCTAGAAAAAATCTTTATAAACAATAAACCACCTCACTTCGGAGATTGACAGGAAGAACCTTTTTCTAATGAGATAAAGAAAGAAGTGGGGATGGCACTTGCATGGATTATACAAGACGTATTAGAAGAGGAGAAAAAATTGCGTTCTATAGAAATTTGTTATAATCAGGACCATACATAAAAGCTTTGTTCTATGGATATCACGAATTTCACACAGTCATCTCTGTTCACACTCCTCTACTTTTATCCGAAAGATGATACTCCTGGATGTACTCTCGAGGCACAGACATTTACTCGGTTGAAGTCTGAGTTTTCTCAACTCGGGATCGAGATCATCGGTGTTTCAAAAGACTCTGAAACAAGTCATGAGAAGTTTATAACCAAGTGCAATCTCGGTATCAAGCTCATCGCCGATGAAGACGGATCTCTTCATGAACAGTTCTGAGTGATCGGAGAAAAGAAAAACTATGGAAAAGTTTATATCGGAACGATCCGTTCAACATTTTTACTGAATCAATCAGGGGCAATCGTCAAAGAATGGAGAAATGTGAAAGCCACTGGACATGGGGAAAAAGTACTCAGAGAGGTAAAAGAGTTTTTGGAGGTATAATATGAATACTTTTTCAGTTGAAACAATACAAAATCCAGAAAAAAATCCATGGAAGATGCTCGATATCTGACTCTTTTTTAATAAAAATCTAAAAAAGTGTTGTGAAAAATACTGATATCCCGAAGGAACTTATGAGAGATTTTATAACTCCTATCAACCTGCAGAACTGATAGAAAAAATGATGGACCCAGAAAGATTTTTTCGGATTCTGAGGAGTGATAGTGGAAAAGTAGTTGGATATTTTGAATCTCGTCGAGTGTATCATTCGAAAACTGCCTTCGAAGAAGAAGTAGTTCAATGGATATTTATCGATGAAAAACTGCAGGGAAAATGACTCAGCACAAAACTCTGGGATGAATTTTTCTGTTATTGTGAAGATAGGGAGATAAAATACATAAAAAGCTTCTCTCGCATATCGAACGATACATCTACTTGGATGTACTTATCAGAAGGATTTGGAATCCATACAACTGATACGGAAAAATGAGAATATACTTGGTGTAAGATACTGAGACGATAAAAGAAAACCGCAAGCGAACTTGCGGTTTTTATGTGAGGTGCCCAGCCTTACCATTCCTCAGAAGAGGAAAGTAGGGAGGGTAAACTTTTATGCGAGTACTTTTTTTGAGTACTCATGAGACTCAGTGGTTGGCTTTGGTGTAGGAGGTGGTTCTATAGAACCAGAACCATACCAGTAACCAATTACCAATGAGCAAATGAACACAATAAGCAGTAAGCCTACTGCAAATAAACCCATTAGCAAGCTAGTTTCTCCCTTTACGGGACTAGAAAAATTTTTCTCTTGTGTAATACTTGTCGACATGGTGCGCCGATCCTCTTTTTGTTTTTCTCGCCAGAAGGATTTCTGACGATGGGAGCAGGATTTTATATTTTCTTTTTTATTTGTCAAATAATAATTTTTCCTCGTAATAATTTTTCTCAAAAAAATCAGAAGGTGGAAAAATTGCGCACTCACAGAAAATCCATATACTCAGTGATCATCTTTCTTTCTCCTATGCCTGACCTCTTCACTCTTCACTCGAAATATTCCCCTGCTGG
>JAGOMW010000083.1 GCA_017993345.1 Candidatus Altimarinota bacterium
AATATCAGAAGAATATCGAATCCAGAAAAGGATTCGATATTCTCGGAAAACCTGAAAAGAAAGTACAAAAAAAATCCCCTTTTGCAAGGGGTAATCCATGTAAAATATACTACAGATAGTATGATAACAACGCACAAACTCAGAGAATACCTATAAGATAATACCCAACACTAATAAGAATCAGAAGAAATGGTTTCTTCTCGAAAAACCAATGTCCGAGTTCTTTAATAAACACAAATCACATATACATCTTTATGAGAAAAAGGGTTGCAAATATTTCAGAAATACTATTTTGAGTGACAAACATCCAAAACGCCATCACCGTATGAGTGACGACAAATCCCATAAAAAACTGGAATAAGAGCATAAAAGCAAAATCAGCCGTTTTCATCACCTTATCTTCCTTCATCGCTGGAAAATAACTCATCCACTTTTTCCCAATCGGAGTGATCGGATTGTACCAGAACCAACCAAGAACGAAGAAAAAAAGTGTTCCTCCAGCCAAGATTCCAAGATGTGCAAATGGAGCAAACATAAGAGTAAAGAAGTCCATAAGAAGAAAGATAAGGAATACAAGAGAATTATAGACGAAAACGTATTCTGTACAATAAAAAAGAATGAACGAAATGAAAAAGGAGTTTCTCGTTTGACTTTAAGAAGAGTCTCCCTAGAATCCACACAACTTTACTGGACTCCTTCAGATTGGCTGAAGTGGGTGACCAGAGAGGGGAAACAAATAGGAACGATTCATGAGTCATTATGTTTTTTTAATTTTTTTATTTTTCTGGTCAAAAGTGGTCTATGCACAAGAAAATTTTGTGTATGGTCAAAGTATAAGAACAGAAGATGGTCTCTCTATACATATCAATTATGGGCAAGGCAAATTATTAGAGGTTATCCTTCCAGATTGCCGTGAGTGTAGTATAGTGGAAATTACTCTTGGGAAAGAGTTAGATGGTTTAGTAGCTGATAATGCACTCAAACCAATAGTGAGAGGCATTACGAGCTGGGTAGATAACAAAAATCAGGTGTGTTACCAAATAAAAAAAAGTTCTATTAAAATAGATAACTCAGTTTTAGTTGTTCCACATACTAAGAAATACGGTTGCAAATAAATAAATTGCAACCTTCAAAAAAGCCCTCTTAGAGGGCTTTTAACTTTATTTCTTCAGATATACGAGTGACGAATTCTTCCACCTTTTCGACACTCTGTCATTTTGTTTTGTAGTTTCGCACCGCAAGTGTTCCATTGTTTTGCTCCTGTTCTCCAACAACGAGAATGTAGTTGGTATGATCGGTTTCTGCATTTCTAATCTTTTTTCCGAGAGAGTCCGTGGAGTCATCGAGTTTCACACGAAGTCCTGATTTCTTCAGAGTCTGGAATACTGTATCCGCATACGGGATGAATGCTTCACCCACAGGGATGATACGTACTTGTTCTGGAGCGAGCCAAAGAGGGAACACTCCAGCAAAGTGCTCGATCATAATTCCCATAAATCGTTCGAGACTTCCCGAGATCGCACGATGGATCACCACTGGACGTTCCTGTTCTCATTTTTCATTCGTAAATGAGAGATCGAATCTTTCTGGTTGATTGAAGTCACACTGGATCGTCGCGAGTTGCCACTCACGTCCGATAGCATCCTTGAACATAAAGTCAAGTTTTGGTCCATAGAAAGCCGCTTCTCACTCCATACGACGGTAATTGAGACTGTTCGCAATAGCCGCCTCTTCGAGAGAAGATTCAGCAATTTCCCAGACACTATTTTCTCCGAGATATTTTTCTGGAGTAGCTGGATCACGCACCGAAAGTGACACCCAGTATCCATCCATCAGACCGAAAGTGGTATAAAATTCTTTGATCACATCGACGATCACTGAAACCTCTTCTTTTATCTGTGCAACGCGACAGAAAAGATGTCCATCATCCTGAGTGATCGAACGAACACGAGTCAGTCCAGAAAGTTGCCCGGTTTTCTCATCTCGATACACCGTCGCTGGTTCAAAGTATCGAATCGGCATATCTCGGTATGAGAACTGATTATCCGCGAAAAGCTGCATATGATGAGGACAGTTCATCGGTTTTAAGAAGAAATTCTCCTTCGAAGTTCAACCATAGACCGAGAACATATCTTCGAGATACTTTCCCGCATGACCCGAAGTCTGATAGAGCTCCTCTTTCGCGAGATGTGGAGTACAAACACGAAGATATCACTTGTCACTATGGAGTGTCCAGAGATAGTCCTTGATAGCTTCACGGATGATCATACCATTTGGTTGGATAAGTGGAAGCCCAGAACCGACCATATCAGAAACAGTAAAAAGTTTTAGCTTCTTTCCGAGAATACGATGATCTCGCTTTTTTGCCTCTTCCATCATCGTCTGGTAGGCATCGAGCTCTGATTTTGTATCGAATCCGAGACCATAGATACGAGTGAGTTGTCGGTTTTTCGCATCTCCACGCCAGTATGCACCAGCGATCTTGTCGAGCCTGAAGCTATCCTCTGGGATCTCACTCGTCATGATCACATGAGGTCCCTGACACATATCGATAAAGGTCGAGAGTCGGAAATCAAAGTTCGTTTTTCCCTGATTTTCAGAAATCACTGTTCGACCAGATTCATTATCGAGCGAATACGAATCAGGATTCTCGAGAAATGCAAATCCAGCATACACGGGATTCTGGAATTTTCCGATATTCGCAAAAAATGAAATTACCATCTCACCTCGAGCCTCGAGGTCTTGGACCATCTCGAGTTTATAGGTTTCTCAGAGCGCTGAGAGAAATGATTTTGCATCGGCGACAGAAAGAGAAAACTGTTTAAATTCCTGTCCTTCACGAACGATGGACTTCATCTTTTTTTCAATTTCTTTGAGTTTAGATTCTTCGAGAGTGACATCACCGAAGTCGATATCATAGTACCAACCATTGTCCACATCGGGACCGATAGCGAGTTTCGCTGAAGCTCACATAACCATGCGAGTGGCTTGTGCCATAATGTGAGAAAGAGAGTGGCGGCGAGTTGAAAGTGGGAGAGACATAAAAGTATTTATTAGGAATTAGTTAAGTTAAATTATTCTCATTTGAGTTCTGTAATTTGTTTATTGAATTCTATTAATTTTTTCTGACAAGAATTAATTGCAGATTCATCTTTAAAAATTTCTAGACAATTCCAAGTAGTAGATCACAATGATTCTCAAGTTAATAAATCTTCAAGT
>JAGOMW010000084.1 GCA_017993345.1 Candidatus Altimarinota bacterium
TTTCTGCGTATCGTATTCGCCATAAGAAGTATATGTATAGGTTGACATATCATCTCTATGACTGTGCTCGTCATCACTATTTTCGATGATTTCCAGTTTTTCATCATCGATTCGATGAGTATCGAGAAGGAGATTGAGTCACACGGTTCAGTATGTTGTATGGATGATCGGTGCATAAGTGTTCACTCGACGGATGATTGCTTCGATCAGATCGAGTTTTTCCATCGAAACGAGATCCGATTTATTTACGATCACGAAGTCTGCATACTCCATCTGATCGAGGGTAGTATCCGTATTTTGGACAACTTTATGGTCGATGTTTTCTGCATCGATCACACAGATAATCGAGTCGAGGCTTACTTTTCCTGACATATCATTCATGAGAAATGACTGAGCAATCGGAAGAGGATCACTCATTCCTGAGCATTCTATGATGATGTGATCGATTGGTTTTCCGCTTGCGAGCAGTCTTTCGATCGCTTCGATAAAGTCTTTTCTCACAGTGCAACACATACAACCATTCGAGATTTCGACGATCTCTTCGGTTGATTTCTCGATCAAGTCAGCATCGATTCCTGCAGAACCAAATTCATTTTCTACAACCGCAATTTTTTTACCGTTCGCATTGCGGATTATATGATTGAGAAGGGTTGTTTTTCCAGAGCCGAGAAATCCAGTAAGGATGGTGATAGGGATTTGTTTATTCATATATTTATTGTTAGTTCCACTTTGGAAATCCATCGTGGTAATCTTTCCAGATCTCTGGTCATGCGAGCATTTCTGCATCGGTCAGAAGAGCTGTATCAAGCATTGTCTCTATCTCCTCTTTATTTTCTTTTATCGTGATAATTACCAGTTCTTGTCTTCTATCTTGATATGGGTGATCTTTGAATTCAAGAAGTTCCATCTGATATTCTGGATAGAGATCAAGTTGTTCTTTTGGAAGAGCAGAGAGCCAACTTCCTGCTGGATCAACTCGAACCGATCCACCAGCTTGTCCCCAACTTCCTGCAACATTATTTCTACTTGCAAGCCAGAAGAGTCATTTTGAGCGGATAACTCATTTCCACTCTGTATTTGCAAGAGTGAGAAATCGCTCAGGATGAAATGGTTTGTTTCGACGGTAGATAAATGAAGAAATCCCATATTCTTCGGTTTCGGGTGTATGGTTTTTATGTCATCCTGATTGGAGTTCTCTCATCCAAAGAGGACCATTCTCAGCTTTTTCCATAGAAAAGAGTTCTGTATTGAGAACACGAGTTATGTCTACCTTTCACCAGTCAGTTTCTATGTATTCTGCTGTTGGTTGGAGTCATTTGAGTAGAGAACGAAGTACTTTTTTCTCTTCTTCCGATATTTCACTGATTTTATTCACGATGAGTACATCACAAAACTCCACTTGTTCTACAAGGAGGTCTACGATCGTTCTCTCATCCTCTGGGGTTGCTTCCCATGATCTATCTTTGAGTGATTCAGCACTCGAGAAGTTTTTCAGAAATTCCTTAGCATCTACAACCGTCACCATCGTATCAAGTCGAACCAGTTTTGAGAGGTCGATAACACTTTCATCATCAACATAAGAAAATGTCTGAGCAATAGGAACGGGTTCTCCAACTCCTGTTGACTCCACGATGATAGCATCATATTTACCCGCTTCTGCAAGACGTTTCACTTCGATAAGGAGATCTTCACGAAGAGTACAACACACGCATCCATTCGACATTTCTACGAGTTTTTCTTCCGTTTGTGAGAGTTCGATACCATCTTTTATAAGATTGGCATCGACATTGATTTCTGCCATATCATTCACGATCAGAGCCACTTTGAGTCAGGCTCTATTTTCAAGTATATTTTTAAGAAGAGTGGTTTTTCCAGATCCGAGAAATCCTGAAAGAATAGTTACTGGAATCATAATATTGACAAATAAAAAAATAATTGTATTTTGAATTAAATAATAATCTATATATGAAAATCTGAAACACTGGAACGACTGGATTCTTTTCTCGATTTTGATCCGGATCTGAGCAAAAATCGAGAGAACCGACTCCACAAAATAAACCATCTATTGCCAATGAGCCTCCTCTTTGAGAGTCTGATCAGGTACCTCATGTGATTATTTCTACTACTCAGCAGATTCAGAAACTTATGATTCTTCCTCCAGCTTCCTATGTGGCGCGGCTCTATAGTCAAAATCAGGAATAGCTATCTACACTTGGTACACCTTCCGATAAGAGAGATATTGTGTTCTTTGATTTCGAACTGATGTTCTTTCGCTATATCGAAGAGGATTTTACATATTTTCGATGACTCGAAACTCAGTATCTTGTCACAGGATTCACATCGCATATGTTCATGGTGGTGATTATCATGGATGAGTTCAAAGAATTCTTCTTTTTTCCCGATATTCACTCTTCGGATGATCCCAATCTTAAGAAAGAGATTGAGCGTTCGAAATACGCTTGCTCTTCCGATATTTGTGAAGTTTTCGACGATATCCTGAGCAGAGAAGATATGCTTGGTTTCAAGAAAAGAGAAAATCTCTTTTCTCTCTTCTGTAACACTTTTCCCTGATTTTTTTAGAATGAGTTCTATATTCATAATTGAGACTTGGTATCAAATATATAGTGATTATAGGAAGATTCTTTTTTTGTCAAAATAAAACTCACCAAATGGTGAGTTTTTGATTTATGCGATAACACAAGCACTGCAACTCTTCATCCGATTGTAGGTCATGCTTCCGATATACGGGCTTGCAAGTTTCGTGTGTTGATCATAGATGGCTCAGCAGTTTTCGCAAAATGATATTACGATACCATCATCCTTATGTGCATTTTCACACTGACAAGGAAATATCACACGTTCTCCTGCGATGGTCATCTCATGGATAATCCCCTCATCTCGAAACGCGTCGACGATACGATAGAGAGTGGCGAGATTCATCCGAGAATCTCACTTTCCAACGAGATCGCGCTTGAGGTCAGTGAAAGTGATACGAGTGTTTTGTCCGAGAACTTCGACGAAACGTTTGCGGGAAAGGGTGATACGGGAAATAGGCATAAAAATTCAAAAATAGTTCTAAATGGCATAAGGACGGCAGTATAGCAGAATTTTTATATAATGCAAAATTTCGTGAGAGAAAAAGAAAGCCTTTATTATACTTCCCAACTTGTTCCACTTTCTCCCACTTCGAACCACTGATCACGAAATAGTG
>JAGOMW010000085.1 GCA_017993345.1 Candidatus Altimarinota bacterium
AAATATGGTGGACTTGCCCGGGCTCGAACCGGGGACCATCGCCTTAAAAGGGCGTTGCTCTACCTACTGAGCTACAAGTCCAAAACCTATAACTCGCGTATCATATAAAAAAAAATGTATTTGTCGAATTTTTTTTCTATTTTTTCTCGATTTCCCTTTGCAATAGCCAAAAAAAAGTATATATTGCTCAGTATAAATTCCGAATATTTCATTCAAAAAACCTCCTTCAATCCATACCTTTTTATCGTTCGTATCGATCTCTTTTTTTCTTCATGCAGTTTCGTTCTTATAAAAAATATACATCCGCAATCCTTATTTTTCTTTTATTTCTTACACAGACAGTACAAGTTTCTTTTTTTGATCGTACAGATGCGGCTACAGAGGATTATCATGATCTTGTTTCTATTATCGTAGATGCTGATACATATGGAAGTCTCAAATCAGAAATCAAACAATACAGTACTGATATACAAAGTTATCTTGGGTCAACACGAGTATCTCTTTTTGTGGTTCCAAAAAATACTCCTCCCGAGGCGATAGCAGCAGAAAATGAAAAACTTTACTACAATGGAGATGGAAAGAAATGAATTTCCACACTTGTTGGAACTATCTTGATAGGAAATGTACCAATTCCTGTTGTAAAAAAAGAAAATTCTTCTTTTCCAAGCCTCTATCCCTATGTTGATTTTGACGAGAAGCATTTTGTGTATGATTCTCAGGTAAAGCAGTATATTTTTTCTAAAAATGCCAACGAATCAAGTGATGTTGAGATTTGGCATGGGGTGATCAATCCCGCAATTGGAAGAGAGTGGAATGGGAAAGCTGATATTGCAAAAATCGAGACATTTCTCGAGAAAACACATGAATTCTATACTCAGAAGTGAAAGTTTACTCCTTCAAATATACCTCCTAGGGTATTTTATTATGATGGGTATAATGAAAGTGCTTCAGTGAGTATGAGGGCGATTTTTCAGTACGGGTTGTATATGCAAAATGTAGAAAATTTTGCATACAAACGATTTACAAAGTATCTTCTTTCTGATATCAACACTGCTCTTGATACATACGATAAGAAGAGTCCAGATACTATCTCAGGTGCGATGATTCCGAATTTTGAAGAACTAAAAAAGACAAATCCAGAAATTGCTCGTCTCTGAACAGATACACTTTCCTCTGATTCTTTGAAGACACTTTCTGATATACAGACACCAAAAGTGATCAATAATTTTGTAAAAAGATTTCATGAAATAATCAATTCGAAAACCCTTGGAGATGAACAGTTATTTGTTCATAATGCTGGCCGCTATAATGATGGATCGACTGTTCGTATCGATCAGTGACCAGTTCAAATATCTCTTCGTGATGAAACAGCGATTCAAACGATAAAATGAGCGAATACCGCTCTCGAAAACTCTATCAATGGAGTTATTACTGATGGTAATTTTGCGAAACGAATACCGATTTTTGATTCGTATAAAAACTATACAAAGTACTCTTTTCATAGTTATAATAGTAATTATGTCTATGATTACATGCAAAATTCAACAAAAGAAGTAAATAAAGTTTATCAAAACTATTTTCTTGGTCAAAAAAGTACGGATATTACCGATCCAAAACAATGTACGATTGCTCGATGATCGAGTTTCGATGATGAACAGATGTGACGTGGTGTGCTGGTTGAAGCGAACTCGACTTTTGATATCAATACAGTAGCATCTCAAGCAGATCTCCTTTCGAAGGATACAAGCGAACTTGTAGAAAAATATCGCGATGCATCCTATTCTTGTTTTGATTCCAATAATAATCCAAAGCTTGGTTCATACTGGAAGGATAATAGCTTTTTAAAGTTTTCAAGTGATCCGAATTCATCTCCTACGGATATTCTTTTTTGACCACTTGGCTCTACGAGCTTTGCTGGAATGAGCTTACCAGTTTTCTCTCTTTGAGGAATGAAAGAATCCACTCGTGTAGCGACACCTTCTCTACTAAATTGTACGGATAATAGTTATCAATATGCACTTTTACAGCCGTATACTTTTTCATATTCTGTTAACTATAATAGTGATTCTGATTGGATATGTAACTCCGCTTGGCCAGGAGAGTGGACGACTAACTCTTGAAATTGTAAAACCAGAACAACAGAAACACCCAGATATACTTGTCTTACTGAACATGTACCTCTTTCGAAAACTATATCGACGAATTTTACTGATCGTCTCTGAGATTATTCAGGAAAGGCTTGTTTTGTTGGAAATCTTTCTCTCGACCAGAAAGTTGTCCGATCTCCCAATAATCCATGTATCCAAACTGTAGAAAATTATCCAGATTATTATACTAAGAATGCCGTTCATCAGAATCTATCCTATCATACGATACCTTCTCTTCTTACGCATGTATCTCCTACTTCAGAGGAAATAACTGCTGCCGAAGTGAATCAGGTGACTCCAAATATACCAGTTGATGTCATCCGATCTCTTGATTTTCTTACTCCGAAGGGAAATATAGCTACTTTTACTTATCCGAATTTTTTCAAAGCTCCTGGAAAAACCCTTCCAGAACTCCGACTCTATCTTAAAAATCTCTCTGAGTCTGAGTGGAAGCGTGCTATCGATGCTGAAAATGCAAAAACTCTTTCTCCTTCTGACTTAGAGGCGAATACACTTCTTGGTGCAGGGATACTTCCAGCTACTCCGATTGATTGGAATACTCTCATATCCGATGAGGTACTTATTCAGGTTTTACAGGCAAAAAACTGGCTTCATCCAGATGTTTCTGAGAAATATCAAAAACTGATTACGAGCGATCTTTCTTATAGTCAAACACTTGGTGGGGATCCAGCTCTCGATATTCCAAAAATGCCAGGTAATCGAGATGGATATGAAATTGCTTATTTATGATTGAGCTCTTTTCGACCATCATGAACAGATGAACAGGGTACTGCGAATCAAGCGTCTGAAGATTATAAGAAAAAACTGGCAACTCTTCAGGCCGTGAATCTTTCCGAGACGGATACAATTAACTCATCAGATTCAGATGTATCTATTGATTCTTGTCCAAAAGATCTCACTAATCCTTCCTGAGTAGATCTTTTTAAGTGGCCCTCTGCTATTAGTTGTTGGCTTCAGAGTCTTCAGAAAATTAGACCAACAGGAGGTTCGTGTGGTGGTGATACTGTCTGACTTTCAGAGTGAGTT
>JAGOMW010000017.1 GCA_017993345.1 Candidatus Altimarinota bacterium
AATTTCAGCACCTACCCATGCAAATAATATAAAAATCATAAAAATAGATACTATAAATACCATAAATTTATACATTCAAATATTTCTATCGTTTGCAATTATATACTTTAATTCTTTTGTATTTTGGTTCATATAGAAGGAATTGATATTTTATGAGATTTTCACCAACCTCTTCTGTAATTCTTTAAACTGTTCGATCTGCCTATCCAGTCTCAGTTTCTGAGCTTCTGAAACTTCGAGTAGTTCGGGGGTTCATGAGAGGTTTTTCTCGACTTCGGATTTTACAGATTCAAGAATAAGTTGTTGTTTTTCTATTTGAATAGAAAGATCTGAATTTAGGATTTTCAGAATTGAAAGACAAAATATGTATTCCTTTTCTGCTAAAGATCGATATATACTTGATCACCCTTTCTTGTATTTTGCTAGCCAAGATAGATTTTTTGATGCTTTATAAATAAGTCCTATTTGATTAAGAATTTGATCAATGTTTTCATGTGATTGCGTATATAGAATCCATGATTGATTGAGGTTTTCCAGAAGATCTCATATATTATTAAGTTTATATTCTGAATAGATTCCAATAGTTATGTAGTTTATATACCTGAAAATTATGTACCAGAGTGGTAACATGGCACATAAAAGCATTAATATACCGAGTAGTATCTCTTGGATATTAAATTCTACTATTATTAGATATATAACAGAAAGTATTTTATATGTTAATATTAAAAAAAATGGAATGAGAAAAATTCAAGCTGCAAGAACTATACAATATCCAAAGAAAATAGATCATTTTCTTGCTCATTTGAAACCTTGGAAATTCCTCACTTCTTGAAAAAGATCCGTATATGACTCTGAGATATTTATATCTCTATTCTCCATAGTATTTTTATTTAACTTTCTCAAGCCAACTCGTATAGACACTCATATCTACCATCTTCAGGCTCGATGGGGTTTCTTTGATCGTATATCTGAGTGAGTCCATCGTGATGATATGCCCTGTGAGATCAGTTTCTGTCAGTTTCCCAGTTTCTGCCTCATCGATGAGTTCGAGGAGATCTCGAGATGCATCACGAGCCACTTCGTCACAGATTGCCTCTATATCAGCAGATACATAGCCATCTGTGAGTATGGCGAGCTCATCATAATCGAGCTTCTCGCTCGGGCGTCCTGCTTTTTCTATATACATCCGAAAGAGGGCTTTTCTTGCACTTGCATCCGGCGGTCCGAGGTATATTTTTTTATCGAGACGTCCAGACCTGAGAATCGCAGGATCAAGATGGTCAGGACGATTGGTCGCTGCGATAACGATGAGGTTCGGTGCTTTTTCAAGTTCGTTAAACTCCTGAAGAAACTGTGAAACTTCTTCTGCCTTATTCGCATCGACATTATTTGTACGAGCAGAAACGAGCGAATCGATCTCATCGAGAAAGAGGAGAACGGGTTCATTCTCTGAAGCTTTCTTCGCTCACTCAAAAAAATCTTTTATATTTTTCGTCGTTTGGTGAAGATATGATGATCAGAACTCACCCATATTTTTCGAAATAAATCCACAATCAAGTTCCTCTGCAAGCTTCTTTGTGATGAATGTTTTTCCCGTTCCAGGAGGACCATAAAAAAGCATCCCTGTTGGTATCGATATTTTGAATTTTTCATATTCACTATAAAGTCTCAGGAGGAGTTCATTGTTTATATTTTTTCATCCCTGTTGCTGTCATTGCGAGGTACGAAGCAATCCATTATCCGTATCATTCGGAGGCTGGATCGCTTCATCCTTCGCGATGACAGAAAGAAGAGAGTCTTCTTTTTTCAGTTTTTCGATCAAAAATTTGAACCTGAGTGGTTTGATAAAACTCTCAGAAAGTTCTACTTTTAGATCATCCATCCCAGCAACCGCCTCGAATCACCAAGGGGATCCTTCTTTCCGAACAAAGTGTTGTACTTCTAGTAGAGGTTTTGTATCATTATCCGAAGGATTTCCTGTTTTTGGTGGATTTTGGATCCCGGTATTTTCTCATTTTGTATTTTTGTTTTGTTCAGGAACTGAGAATTTTGTATCAAAATCCTTCATCAGATCGTTTGCTTTTGCAACATCTGACTGCATCTCTCTCAGAGATTTTTCGAGACTCGAGAGATCAGAGATATCATTCCCGGAGTTTTTGAGTGCTTGATACTCGGGAGCAGAAGTGATGGATTTGAAAAATTCGTCGAATGGTGATGGAGTTGGCATAGTTTATAGAGTTAAGAAATTTTCTGTTGTATGAGTTTTGTGAGGATTTCCTTTTGTTTTTGTAGTACTGGATATATTTTTTCGATATTTTCTAGAGTCATATTGAGTTGTATTTTTTGGAAAAGGATTCGATTTTCTTGCAGAGATTCGATTGACTCTATTCATCCTATAAGGTTCTTTTTTGCCTCTCTGAGGAGAAATTCTTGATAAGATATTTCTAGAAATCATATCCGCATCCTGTGCCATCGAGGATCGAGGAGATGTATATCTTCACTTTCATGAAAGCTTCCTGGAAGATCAACAGAAAGATCCATTGCTTCTGATATGGATAAAAATCCAGATAGTTGGAGTGAATGATCGAAAAGAATACACGTATATCTTCCAAAAAATCAGATAATACTTTTGATTTCCTCTTCTGAAAGAGAATGAAAAGTGATCCGTCTTATATTTTTATCCTGGACAATAGTGGTATTATTGTGAAGTCTTGGAATAGTAAAAAATTGGGTAAGAAATTTTTCAGAATCTTGAAGAAATGGATCCGATATATAGTACATCGAATAATTTTCTATCAATGGGGTCGATGAAAATGGATATCTTTTTTTATCCATCGTATATATTTCCTTTTGAAAAATAACTATTTCAGTAAGTGTATTGGTGATTGAGAATATATTTTTTTCCCATTTCCAATCAAAAAATTCGTCTTTTGCATAGTCTGTGAATATATTCTTTTGATCGTTTATATCTGTATATACAAATACAAAATATGTTTTTTCCTGTAAAATGAATGAAAAAATTTCTCATTCATTTATAAGAAAAAGAGATTCACTATATATCTCTTTTGTATCGATAATTCTCAGGGCAATCGAGTTAACTATCTGAGAGATGAGAACGATCTTGCCTGTATCATGGATAAAATCATCACATCGAAAGTGTGGTGAAAGTTCATTTTTCCCTATAGTTTTCCTTCATTCATGAGTGTTGTACAGTACAATTTCACACCACCCTGAAAATGAAGGAAATTCCACATGACAAAAACCATCAGATTTGACTATTATGCTCGAAGAAATAAGAGATTCTATATCCATAATTTTTCTATTTTAGCAGATAGTATTGATTTTTTTCCAATATCTGATTGTTCAGTCATACGAATATCTCACTCAAGATGTATAATTTCCTGCTTTTTTCTCTGATTTAAGAAAAGTGCATACACTCAATAAGGAAAGTGTATAAGAAAAGCACCAACTTTCAGTAACATCCATGATCATATCGTGATTATTGTATTTAATATCACGAAATATCCTAAGAGAGGATAGTCTTTTCCGACGAGTGGAGAGATATATATGAGCGAAATAATAATAGAAGGAACTAAGAGATATTTTCTATTTTTTTGTAGGAAATCCTCATATATAATATACCAACCCGCTCTTTCTGGTATCTTATTGTATTCTTTTCCGAGAAAAAAACGTCTTTTTTTCTCATTGCTCGAGATGATTTCAGGTAGGCCGATCGATACATCTTCGATATGAAAGTTTTGTATTTTTTTCTTGAATCAATCATCTTGTCATTTGAGTTTAATGTTTATTTTTTCTTGAAAAAGAAACATTAAAACACCAATTAATAAGAAGAATCATGTAATAATGAATTCATGTCAGGATATTATTTTTATAGAAATAGATAGTATAAGTGTTACCATCCATGTAATATTTAAAAAAAACAAAAATATTCCAAAAGGGGTTTGAAAAATCTTTCTTAGTAGATACGCCCCCTTTATATTTTCAATTTGCTTATCCTGATCATTTACAAAAATATATTTCTGATCCGTAATGGTTTCGAATAGGAGTGAGATTGTTTCGAGGAATCTCTTGTTTACTAGGTCATCCGGATGTGTCCCTATGATTGTTATCGATCCAGAATCAGTGGAGTACATCTGATAATTAAAGTCTGGTGGTATAAAATCTACTGATTTCATTGTTTGGATGGTGGCCGAAAGAATTTCGGTAATCCATCGTCTTATAATCATATGATAGGTGGTTTTTCCAAGCTCGAGCAGATTTATCCCGTCTTCTTTTTCTTTTAAGACTCTATTGAGTTCTTTTTTTGATACTTTCATGGGTATACATATTCTCTCCATGGGGTGAATGATCTCAATAGAAAGAGAGAAAATCTCTTTATTTTTTGATTCTCCTCCTATATTCCAGAGAGATTTCACCATTGATCGAAGGGATGATTTTTTGAGGGTATACGTATTGATTTTCTCTTGATTTTTGATCCATTTCTCGAGCTGTGGATATATATGATCAAGCTCCTTGATGATCAGTCCACTATCGTCTACCCCATAGAGTTGTGTATGCTTTTTTTCTATCCTCTGAAAGTCTCTGAGTCACTGATAACCATCTCCGATACAGACGATATCATAGATATTTGCTACTTTTTCTGGATGAGCTGGATTGAGTCGGATGGCACGTCCGTGCACTTGATTGACGCTCATGTAAGCACTTACTCATGTGAGATCGATGAGTGTATTCACAGCCGGACAGTCCCATCCTTCGCCAAGGATCCCTCTTGTTCCGATAATAAGCTTTATCTCTCCTTTTGTAAACTTTTCTGTGACTGAAAGAATTGTTTCATTGGATGTGAGAGTTTTTTCTCCATTTTCTATTTTCCAGATTCATTGTCCAGATACAAGATACGGATGGAGGTATCAGAAATCTTTATTGACTTCATCGAGTAGAAAGTGTCCATTGATCCAATCGGATTCAATATCAAGAAAATCTGTAATAATTACACACCTGAGTTCCTCATCAAGATTTTCCTTTTCCTTCTTTATTATTGTTTTTACGCCATTGATTTTTGATTTTGAATAAATAAGTCATTTTTCAATAGGTGTTTCGAATTTATAGAGATTTGATCCACGCCAGATATATCCAAGATCGAAAAAAATCTTCTTTACTTCATCGAGAATTTCTGTTTTTTTCGATGTTTTTCTTTTTTCACCTGCCCATTTTCCGATACTTTTTGCTATATCTTCCAGTGTGAGTGGAAGAACTGTATTTTGTGTGATATATGACGACATATCGATCGAACTATCTTTGTGTACATAGACGAATCGACTCCATTTTTCCAGGAGATCGAGTGATTTATTTTTGAGGGAAGAAAAATCTTCACATAAGATTGTGTGGAGTGTTTTCATAATCTCATCCTGATGAATCGTGAGGAAATTCTTCAAGATCATTTCCTTTTCTTTAAGGATTTTCCCAAGGTTTTCATCTGGTGCTACGATATAGAGGAGATCAGAATAGGGTGCAAGTCGTCCACTTTTCACGATGGCTGGAGTGGGTATGTAGTAATCAACTGTTCCAAGGAGATTTACATAACTCTCATCGAGTTCAAAATAATCAACACTTTCAAAAGGGGGCGTTGCAGTAAGTCCGATGATATATGGAGAACCAAGGTCTTCATATATCGTATAGATTACTTTTGACCACCAAGATGTAAGATGATGTGCTTCATCGACTATAATTGCATGGACTCATACCTCCTTCAATTTTTCTATATATATATGTATACTCTCTTTCATGAGTTTTTTTGTATACTCACTTTCACCATTTTCTTTTAGTTTTTTCTTATGTTGTCTATAGTTTTTTCCGTATTCATTTGGATTTTCTGTTTTTAATCACTCAATAAAAAGAAGAAATGTGTCTTTGGAATCAAATTCATCTTTTTCACTGTTATACCAGAGATCAATTATTTTTTCATTTACAGAAATATCTTCATCTGTATTTGATCATGAGAGTGATTGATAGGTGAGTATATTGATTTTTTTTATCTCTGTTGGTGTGGTAGAAATGAAATTTTCAGATTTTTCCTCTTGCGTTAAAAACATTTTTTCAATCTTATCTTTCCATTGTTCTTGGAGAGTAAGATTTGGAACAAGAATCAATGCTGGTACGTTCAATCTTGAGATCATCTCAATACCAACGATTGTTTTTCCAGATCCTGGTGGTGCAACAATATGTATCTTTTTCTCTCATTTACTTCTTTCCTTCTCAAATACATTCAGTATTTCTTCCTGATATGGGTAGAGTTTGGACAGGATATGCATATTTATTATAGGGTAAGGGGATATATCTATGAATTGAAAATACTTTAAGATGCTAATTTTTCCTGATATCCTTCGAACATATTCATCACTCTTTCGATACTCCCTTTTTGAATAACTAATCTCTCTTTTTGTAGAATGAGAGGTTTTTGAAGTGCTGCATCAGCTGTATCAGATATCTGTTTATCTATTTCAATAACCGTTTTTTCGAGAATATCTTTATTTTTTGTAAGGAGTTGGTGGATTTCATCTATTGGTTCTAAGACTTGTGTTTTTATCCAGTTTCCATACTTTATGAAGTTGAATATATCTTTGTATTTTGATGTTTCGAGAAGACTCCTGAGTTTGAGGGTATCTTCGGTTGCATTCTTTGCTATCTCTCCTATCAATTCAAAAGAATCTTGAAGCTTCCCTGAAAGATTCTCTGCCCATATATTTTGACCTGCCTCTGTGAGGAGTGAGAGAGATTGTTTTTTTCCTGATTTTAACTCAATAGATGACTCATATATACTTCAGAAAAGTGTCTGTATTTGGTGTTCTGTATTATTCATCATCAGAAGGGTTCTGTGTGAGATCCATGAGAATATTCGAGCAAGAAATGCAACAAAAAATACTCAGAGAAAATATACGATTGCCATCATCCCACCATAGAGGACTCCAGCAACCATAACTACCAGAACGATTCATTGCGAATCTCGAGATCTTCACATGTTTTCTATGATTTTTCCTCATCCACTGGCGATTCACTTGAGTTGATCCATGAGTCAGTTTTTTTGTTCTTCTATATGTTCTGAAAGTCCAGATTCTTTGAGAAGTGGTTCACGAAATGTTTTTTCGAGTGTATAGAAAGCATCTTTTTGTGCACGAAAATCCGAACGTTCTACCACCTTTCCTCCAGATACGTAGTTATTATCAGTGATGACAACATTGGCTCATCGAGTATAGAGGTATGATTTTTTGATCATTTTGAGGATCAAAATACATAGAACGATACTATAAAAAACCCCAAGTACTGACAAGACTGCGAGTATAACACCAACTACTCATCCAGCAAGTCAAAGAAATCAAACAATCAATGTAATAATGGCAAGCGGCATGCTCGATGCCTTTATAATTCCGAGATAATCCGAAAGAACACTCATACGAAGCTCGTCTGCAGATATCCATTCATACAGATAAAATCCTCTTTCATCGACTTGTTTTTCGATGAATTCTGGTGAATGTATATTCTCTGTTGAGTTTTCTTTTTGGGGGAGTGTTTTTGTGAACATATTTGCTTTGATGGATGTAGATAAAAATATGGTCGAATTATAGGAAAAAGATTATAAATTACAAAAAATCCCTTACTTTTCTGTAAGGGATTTTTCTGAAGATTACCTTTTCCAAATATAGATATTTCCAGATTCGGTTGTAAGAGTAAATGTATCTTCTGAGATCGTATAGGTTGCTTTATTGAGTTGAAAGTTATTTTCGAGGGGCATGCTTTCTCATTCACAGTACATCATCGTGGATATAAGCATCGGTGCAGAGAGTATTTTTCCAGAGAGTGTATATTCTCCACCAACTCCGTTACAGAACTTCGCACTGAGTCGGTTTTTTGCATCAAAGGCGAGAGTATATTTTCCTGAAACAGCCTTACTATTGTAACTATCGAGTTTCCATTTTGTTTCTGAAAGGGGATTGCTCTTATTACTCAGATTATCACTCACCATATGGAGCCATTCGATGAGTTCTCATCGCGTGATTGCTTCGTTGAATCCTCCAAAATTACTAAATCCAAGAAGTCCGAGTTCGCGAGATCTATCTGCATATACCTGATACCAGATACTTCCAGACTCATCTTTTTTTCCACCATCGACTGCCCGCATGATGATGGCAAGTGCTTCTGATTTTTTAAGTGTTCATTTGGGATTAAATATTCCACTATTTCCGTGCATAATATCGAGTGCACAAGCAGTATAAATATCATTTTTTAGTGTCGTATCGAAGGTTGAATCATCTTTGTATGGAGTATTACAGTTTTCAGGGAAGGATGCGTATTTTTTGCCGAATATATCTGCAGTCGCCTTTGAGAGGATTTTTGCAGCTTCTTCACGACTGACACTTCTATCATATCCGAAACCGACGAGATCACGGTTTCGAGTGAGTCAATTCTGATTTGCCCAAGTGACTTGGGTCTGATCAGCAGGATCAAGGTATACAGAAGCTCCTACTGTACTTCTAGAAAGAGGGAAGAGGGTAATAAGGAGGAGAAATAAAAAAATATATTTTCTATACATAAACAGAAAGTAAAAAGATAAAAAACCGAAGAGGTCTACTGTATGACTGTTTTTATCAAGGAAGGTGACAAAATGATATATCTACTATCGGAAGAGCTTTAAGATAAAGGAAGTGATACCGAGAGCGAGTGCTAAGATGATGATCGGTACATATCCAGTGATAGTGATACCATCAAAGAGTTTATCTGTGACGAGTACTATAATGATCGAAATAACAAAAGAAAAGAGTCCAAGGGTAAGTATTCTCAGTGGAAGAGTGATAATTCTCAGAACGGTTCCGAGTATGAGATTTACTATTGCAAGGATCACTCCAAAAATAACAGCACTCATATATCCATCTTGCAGTTCGATTCCAGGAACATATCCTGATTTTGCAATTAAAAAAACAACACCACCCGTTATGAGAAATGAAAAAAGATAGAGCATAACATAGAAGATAAAATCTAAGAACGAAAAAATTATAATAATAAATTTTAAAATACAAAACATCTCATTTTTTTGCAAAAAACTCTCCTATGTGGTAATCTTCCTATAAGAACCAAATTTGTATCTATATTTCTCTTTCCTATGTGACTTTTTGATAATCTCTTTCTAGATAAAAATACTCCCATGAAGATCAATATTGGCGAGGAGAACTCTCCTGCATGATCTGCTTTATCAAATCCAGAAATACAACAAACCCCACCTCAGGAAGAGATATATATCTCAGATTCTTCCAGTGTATCTGATATAAAAAATACAGATACCTCAACTTCAACTCATCATATTGATACTATATCATCAAATACTATCTCTGATATTTCTCATATTTCCGAAAATAAAAATCTTTCCACTGATTCAGTGAGCCCCAGTATAGATATTGGTGGCGATATGAATTTTGATATCGGTGGCGACATATCTTCTAATGAAATACACCGTGAAGATTCTTTTATACAAGAGGAGACACTCACCCATCCAGTATCTTTTTCTGAAAGTTCAGAAAAGATGGATTGAGTATTTTCTTCCGAAAATCCCGTCATTATCGAGAGTTCTGATATTTTCGAGAACTGAAAAGAAGAGGGGATAGTTTCTTCTCAAAAAGATGAATATAGTCCAGCATCTTTCTGACTGGTAGATGGTGCTCTTTTTTCCCTTCTGAACAACTCAAAAGATGATGATGTTTCATGAGAAAATACTATTGCTCGTAAAAATAATGTGGACATCCATGAAGAAAAGAAAAATGATATTTCTGCTCCTATAATGACCACTACAGATTCGCTTCTCTGAAATATGTCTCCTGAAACAAGTACCAAGAAGATCAGAGAAATACTCAACCAATCAATCAATGAGCTTCAGAAAATCGAGGTTGAAGATGCTTTTAAGAAAGCAAAACTCATGCAACAAATCCTCGAATACGATACTCATATAATGCAGATTCAAGAAGAAACAGAGGCAAAAATTTCTGAACTTAAGCTCGACCGTGAAACACTCGTAGGAGAAATGAAAAAGATCTGACACGAGGCTCGTGGTATCAAGAATATAGTTCAATCCTTCCAAAAAGAACTTGATGCCGTGTAGGTTTGCTTTTCTATTAAGTATTCTTATACTTTTTTATATTTTTTCTCTATGTTTTCAAAATTTATTTTTCCTATAGTTCTCCTCTTCCTTGTTTGTCTCAGTATTTTTTCTCCTACTTTTTCGTTCGCGAATCTAGCGATCCCTGGAGAAGAGTATCTACAGTGACCATCTATAGATGTAACAACTACTACTGGTAATGCGGTCGAGGTTTCTCGTGATTTTGGTTTTCGGATTTTTGGAATCGCGAAACTCGTTATCTCTTGATTTGCTCTTATCTACATGGTTCTTATGGGGGTTTATATGGTGATGTACTCTGATAATGAAGAGAAAATTAAGGCACAAAAAAGTCAGTTTACTTATACGATGATAGGGTTTATTTTTCTAAACGTTCCAGGGATTCTCTATCCTCTGTTTTTCAGTGAAACTACGAGTGGGACCACGCTCGGTGCCCCTCCGACAGAATGGTCAGGAATTATGGGGGGTATATTTTGGAATGCTGAGATCATGGATTCTACCCTTTCAAATATTGTTTCACTTTTTGAAGTATTTGTTTTTAGTGTTGCAATCCTTGTATTTACATGGTGATTGTTTCTGATGATCCTCTCAGCTGGTGACGAAGAGAAAGTGAAATCTGGAAAAAACCGATTGGTCTATGGAGTACTTGGTCTCCTTTTTCTTGGATTTGTGAAAGTATGGGGTTCGGTGATCGCAGCAGGGAACTTCTGAGCTCCAGCTGGTGAAATCTGGACTCTCGGGAAAAGACTTTTCTCTATAGCAATCTACTTCGCAGGTCCAGTGGGTATATTTTTCCTCATTATCGGAGCATACTACTATATCACTTCTGGAGGAGACGAAGAGCGAGTGAAAAAATGAAAATCCATCCTCGTGAATACCCTTATTGCCTCACTTATACTCATCGCTTCTTATAGTTTTCTCTGAGAACTTGCTGGATGTAACGGAGTACTTAATCTTTTCTGTAGTCAATAGTTCGGTATACGTATCGAGTTTACACCTTTCATTTCTTTTCCTATGCAAAAATATATTCTTCTTATTATTCTCGGTTCCTTCTATTTTATGGGGAGTGCTTTTGCTGAAGTGATTCCTCCGAAAAGTAACACAACAGATCCAAGTAGCTCTAAATATTATGATAATAATGCTCAGAATAATGCACATCTAACACCAGAAGCAAAAAATTATGCTATTGCAAACCCTACACAATTTGACTATTTTATAAAACAGAATGATGGTAAATGTGG
>JAGOMW010000086.1 GCA_017993345.1 Candidatus Altimarinota bacterium
GTTTTTGAGAGTGTTTTTTTATTTTTATTAACAATAAAATATCCATTGTCATTTTTTGCAACAACAGCATCCGTATCTGTATCATCATATTCTCGGACATAGGAGAAATTTTGAGATTCAGGAAGATTTTCCCATCACGGGACGACTTTCCCTATACTTTTATCGATATGATACTTCGATCCGTTTGTGATATCGAATATGATATTTCCATATGGATCGAGCGTCCAATTCTCAACATACTGGTCATCAGGAAAGACTATTTTATCAGATATTTGAACAAAATTATCCACCCAATACCAATATGGATCTGATTCTGTGGAACGAGTATCTTCGATCATGAGGACAAAGTGTTCCCCACCATTTGGATCTGTATAGCTTCTCCAACCGTAATAGTCCGAAAATTGCTTCACTTTTGCAAGTTCTTCACGCTCTCTTGAGAAGATAATAGGATAATAATAATCTTCATCATAGGTAAGGAACATATCAAAAGCACCAAGTGGTGTCAGTTCTCATTTATCTCCATCTGCTTCGACTTTTTGTAGTGTTTTCGCAAAATCCTTGAAATAGAGAAGCTCTTTTCCTACCTTTGCAATAATATGAGGAGTTCCATCAGTCACCATAAAACAATAAATATTGCTTACTTGAAGAGAGAAAAACAAACTCGTTTCCATATCAACCACATCCACAAATTGAACCTTTTTTCCTGATATACTTTTTGTTTCTTTATAACACAGTGCATAGGATTTTTTGGTATCTACAAGGTGGATGATAGCCGTATCATAGAGAATAGGGCGGATATCTCACTCTACATCGCCATTTGGGTATTGGATCGCTTCATAAGGTCAGAGTTCTCGAGTCTGAGTTTTGAGTATGAAAGACATAGAAGAAAAAGTTATTGGATTTTCATAATGAGTGTGATAATCATTGTAACAAGCGCACTTACAAGGATATATCGAAAAATCATCGAAGGATCAAGTTTCTTTCACTGAAAGACTTTCTTAATTATAAGAATTGCTGCAAGTATATATAGAAACGTTATATATGTTCATAAAGAAAAGAAAATTATGATAAATATGCCTGGATTGATCATCAGAAACATTACAAGAGCTACTGGAAAACCAAGTTCCATAAAAATCAATGCTGGAAAAACAATAAGTGGGAGCCAAAATATACCTGATCCACTGACTCAAGTAAGTAATCCGAGAATGAATGTTCCGATTCCAGCGTACTGAGTGGTTCTCATATTAGAAATTATAGAGTAAAGTTACACCATTGTATGTATCGTCAGTTGTTCTATATTCTTGTTTTCGTGATATCCATGATATAGATTTCTGAAAATCAGTGTAGGCAGAAAGTACCAGGAAACTTCACTTATCATCTACGGTTTTTGGTATAATCTTCTCTTGATATACATATCGATTTTCATCCTCTATGTTTGTATAGAATCTTTCCGTATAGATTTCTCGTCCATATCGACCAAAACGCCACTTCGCCAGAAACTTTTCGCTCTCTTCTTGGAACTCTCTTGTGGTAAAAGGGATATGCTTTTTTATAATTTCTTGCTCTTCTAGAGTGTATTTCTCAATATTTTCCCACACAACAGCAAATATGAGTTTATCTTGAGGGATCATACTTTCGAGGGGATTCGCAAGAAAGCATCCTCATCTCTGTATAATAGAGAAGAAATTCTCTGCAAAGTCTATATCAGTAAGAAAGAACTCAAGTGGAAAATATGACAAAAGTGTATCGACTTTTTCTCATCGAAAGGTGATATAGGTATCATCGATGATATTGAGATCGTATATGTCTCCTACGAGGATATTTTCCGCTCAGAAAACTTCTGAAAGGATGTCCATGTAGGTCCTACAGACAAAATAATCTTCATTTTCATATGAATATGCTGTAAAAATGGCGAGTTTCCTCCATCCATTTTTCTCCTTTCTTTCCCTCCACCAGTTGCGTGTATAGTCTATAATATTTTGATTTTGATTTTTATGTCATGGTGGTGTGAGTAGAAGTGCTGGATAGTGCGATTCGCAGATCATTCATGGGGTATTGGCATTGGTTTCGAGAAATTTGAGAACCCCATTTGTATCTATAAGAATATCATATCTTCCGATAAAGTATTCATCATATGGAAAATCTGGACGAAAATATTTCGAAAAACCTATGAAATCTTTCAGGTTCTCATCGAGTTTCTCATAATAAAAAGAATAGGCTTTTCGGAAGATCGTATTTACTGATTCGACGATATTATTGAGGGAAAGGTATTCATCTTCGGATACAGAAATAAAGGTTTTTGTATCTATGTACTCAAAATGTTCAGGATGAAAATCATGAAAATTATATTTTTCACAGAGAAAAGAATACCAGAAATTTGGCGAGTATGTATCGGAAAATGTAGATGGGAAATTTTTGAGCTCCATATTTATCCACCTCATTTAGAAAATCCTCAACCTCAAAATGAACTCACAGAACTCGATGAAGACGACGAAGATGATGATTTGAACGATGATCCCCATGATGAGCTTCTATAGGAATTTCATCATCCAGATGTGCCACTGGATGTACTCGTAGTCGGCGTGAACCAAGCGCGACCATGGCTTGCTTCGAGCATAAGAAAGAGGGGGAGCAAGAGAGCGAGTCCACCAAGATATGCGGCTCACTCCTTTAGAGAAAGAGTGCTATTTCCGAGAGTGTTTATAGGGGAAGATCCACCACTATAGTTCTTTTTCCACTTTTCGGTCCCACCACCAGTCCCCATATGGATCTTATTTTGGGAGGTAGCACTTAAAATATCCTTTCGATATTTTAGATATTCTGTATTTTTTTCCACGACGTAGTCTTCATAGTATCCGATGTTTTCGGAAGTATGTACTTGAAGCGTGTTTTTGGTAATATAAAAAATGGTACCGATATTTTTCGTATAGTATTCATCGATACCGTGGGAATTGTCAGTGTCAGAAAATACTACCGACTTGTATCCATTTTTTATCAGAAAGTCTTTTGATGGGAGTTCCTCAGTATGATAGGTGATAATACTTTCCTTAAACC
>JAGOMW010000087.1 GCA_017993345.1 Candidatus Altimarinota bacterium
CGGTATCGGTATTTACTCTTTCTATTTCAGATAAAATTTCATGTTTTAAAATGTCCACACGATTGACTGCGCTTTGATATTCTTCTGTTCTTTTAGAATTAACCCACCAGGGCATTTCATCAGTATCGTCTTGTTCTTCATATTTATTTTCAATGTGTCTTGCATCTTGGGTAAGTTTATAAAGTGTATTAATACCTTCAACATTTTTTATGAGAACAGTATTTGCTTTCTGAATTAGCAATTCTCGTATTTTTGAAATTGCCTCATGTTCAAATTTTGATTTAAATGTTTTATATAAAAAAGCTTCTACCTCATTAAAACTGGATACTAACTCAGCATATTTTTTATATAGAGGAAGCATTATTTCAGGAAACCGTGCATAAGAAATCAGTACATGTTCAATTTCAGGGAATTCCTCATTTGCTAAAAGTACTCGAAACGCATCCCTCCTGCTCTCTGGATTTTGAATCACTTTTATTCCCCCAGATAGAGTATCAATAGTGCTGCCATCTCTATTGGAAAGGAATTTTAGTACGGAAATTTGTGTTCGTAAGTCAAAGTCAGAAATATCGATACCAAATTTTTCTCTTAAATTAATTCTATTTCGAGGTTCCATCATTATGAAATAATTTTCGATATCAAGACCTGATTTAGAAAGGCCAACTCCTTCACTGGAAAACACATCTTCAGGGGTAACCTCTTCAAATTCTGGCAATTTTTCTTTAATCTCGTTCTTCAACTGAGACAGTCTTCCTGATAACCACATAATCATCTCGCCAAGTTTTGGTACATCAGTACCAAAGATACTCACAAAAGTGTTTTCTGATAAGGCTAAAAACTGGTCTTCTGTTTTTAGGTTTTTAATTGGATCTGGTATAGGTAAATCAAAATTTGTCTCAAATTCATCAATTAAATACTGTGGTAAATATCTCCTAATATTTAAATAGTAATACAAAGTATAGTGGGGAGGGTGTATACTCCTCGGGTCTTGCTCGATAAAGCTTAAGTAGAAATCTATACTATCAATACCCTCATCCTTGTATCCAAAAAAACGTAACGCATTATTTTCCTGAATATTTTTGAACTTTGTGGAAAGTAAGTTGATAACCCTCTCAATTTCTGGCTTTTTTTCATCGACTATTTCAAGTAACGTATCTTTGTGTGAGTCTAGTATTCTTTCGAATACACCAGGTGAAACCTTTTCCTTAAAAAGAGAAATATATGGGTTTTTATCGAAACTTGCTATCTGTTCACTAAAAATTTTTTCCAAAGCAACTCGGATATCTTCTGGTAGCTCTGGATAGATCAGAAGAAGTTTAAGCAGGTCATCAGAATTACCTGATTGTAGAGATTTTTCAAATAAATTAACATAATGAGCATAATCATTCTGAGAAAGTTGACCGAAATTTTTTTCTCTGTGTAGGAGATCTTTTTTGTAATCATCATCTATCTTAAAAATTTTATTAGCACCGCCAATTTCTGAGTACACAACACCATAATTGTCACTTAACTTTGTGTAAATACACATTTCATCAAATGATCTTTGTGTCCTACTCCTGTTTCTGTTGTCATACCCAAAATCTGGATAGTTGGGCGTAATACCTGAATTCCTAAGATGTGAAATCTCTAACTTGTCTTTATCCCATCCCCACTCTATCCATTTACAGTATTCATAATTATCTTCTACAAATAGATCAAAATTGTGTCCGTTATAGCGTTCTCCATTTTGAGACATAATTTGATCCTTCATTTCCTCAGAGATTCCTTCTAATGGTTGTCTTAAAATCCCCTGAATTTTTAATTTCACAAAGTATTCCTTCCTCTTTTCTTGAATCTTTAAAAGCAGGTTTTCAATGCGGTTGTCATTATCGTCTCGATATTCAGTTTCTCGAGCACGAATTGAACTAGCTAAAAAACTTATTATTTTACATATCTCATTGAAATCAGTTGTCTCATTGAGAGCCTCATTTTCTAAATCATCAAATGACATACTATAAAACCTATTGTCATCTAAAGAGGTCTCATGCAGTACATCAGTTCGGCTTTTAATATAGTTCACTTCATCCATTCGCATAGAGAAATTTTATCATACAACGTTTCACTTTCACTTTTCTTTACAATTTGTGTATTAAAAACCGGCGCACACATAGGTGCGCCGGTTTGGAGTCCTGAAAAGCATTTACTCCGGCAGAAGGCGGAGGCCGAGAGCTCGGAGACAATCCTGCACTTCGCGAACAACGGCACGTCCCACTCCTTCAAGTCGGAAGAGATCGGACTCCTGCATGCGGGTCAGTTGCCCCACGGTGTGGACGTTGCTTCGCATAAGCGCATTCGCACTGTGTGGACGAAGGCCGAGTGCCACAAGTGGAACCGCATCGTAGCGCAATGCTACGGCACTGCGCACATCTTGACCTACTGACGTGAGCTGGGAAAGTGCATTCTCGAGTGTTGAAACCCGTGCTTCGAGCAAGGCAAAACGTTCTTCGGTTTTCATAATTTTCTCCTACCCCAGTACCCGAGGCGCGGTGCGACGATGTGTCGCTGATTCAAAAAACTACATCTCTACAAATCCACCACAATTGATGAACTTGATAAAGTGGAGAAACTTACGTTTCTCCGGCTGGAAGTTTCACAAACCGACTTTCTTTTTGTGTCTGTTTTGACATGCTTCCAGGTAGGCTTCGCGGTAGGCTTTAATACTTGCCTCCGTTTCGCCCGGAACCCCAAGAAATTCGTAGTCATTGGGGGGTGGAAGAGAGTGGGGACAACTAGCATTGATCTCGTTTACCCCTCGTTTGTGTCCGCGCAGTTTTGCATTGAGGACATCGCTACCACTGCAACCCATGAGGACGAATGAAGTGACGAGAAGGGTGATGGTAAGGGTAGTTGTTTTCATGTGAGTCTCCTTTCAAAAGACATTCCGCCGTGTCCACGTCCATGATTACGTGATCGGAATCCCTTGCGGGAAAGATAATGTGAGAGTTGTATGTGAAGTGATAGACACAAATTATGCACCTCCTCTCGGCTCAGTATTACAAGGAACGAATTTCT
>JAGOMW010000018.1 GCA_017993345.1 Candidatus Altimarinota bacterium
CTGCATGGCCTATCTATATATTTGTTGTAGTATTTATGATCGGATTATTCATACTTGTTGTGTTTAATGTTCGTTAGGTAACTAGTATAGTTTGTAATACTCCATCTATGCGATCACAACGAATATCTGGAATCTCTTTTCTCGCCGTCAGTATCATGGTAAGTGGGCTTTTGATGTTCGAAGAATCATCAGGCGGACGTTCTCCTATTGCATCGAACATTCAATCAGTCAAACATATACCGAGAACTCCTCCAAAAAATCAAATCGCATTAAATTATCCCATTCAGATATTGATCCCAAAAATTCATCTGAGCACCACCATAGAAGAAGTCGGACTTACTAAAAAATGAGCACTCTGAGTACCAAAAAAATATACAAATGCTGCCTGGTTTAATCTTTGACCACGTCCAGGAGAAAAAGGAAATGCTGTCATCGATGGACATTTTGGGTATGTAAATAAAAATCCTGGGGCATTTAATGATCTTCATAAACTCAAAATCGGTGATACAGTCACCGTACTCCAAAACAATGGAGTTACTCATAGTTTTATCGTACGCGAATCTCATATATACAAGTGGAATGAAAAAGTTCCACAGGTTTTTATTTCAGACGATACTCAGTCTCATCTTAACCTGATTACTTGTCAGGGGGTTTGGAATCCCACCTCCAAGAGCTATCCTTTTCGACTGGTAATATTTACCGATAAAATTCCTTAAGCTCTATTTGCTCACACGAACTTACTCACTAATTTTTTCACTATGAAAAAAATCTTCATTATTCTTACTATCATCACATTCATGCTCGTTAGTTGTTCGGTGGACTGGAGTGATTCTAAGAATAATAAGATTGTTGAACTAGAGAAACAGACTACAACATTGAAACAGGAAATATCAGAAGAAATGATCGTATTTGAGAAAAAAAAGCAATGTGGTTTACTTGAGCACGATATCCAAGCGAAGCTTGATGCAATCAGCAAAGAATACGCAAATCTAGGGAAATTTAGTATCGGTGGAATTTTCTATAGTCCTATCAAAGATGCATGTTTATGGATACGTCTTACTGATACACATGCTACTGATGGATCAGAAATCGTACGAAGGGCACTCTATCAATTTGGAGATGATTTTGGTTCAGTAGAACCTATTATCGGGTGCGAAAAAAGACTCGATAGTGCGCGCGGCGTAGATACTTGTGCTCTTTGGGATAAAGAACTCAAAAAAATCAAGTGAGAAACTTCAGAAAGAGATATAAAACTCTAAAAATATAAGGGTTTTCATCTCAATCAATTTACTATCGTATAATCAGACTGGTGGGTTGGGCGGGGCTCTTTTTTCTCAGTGTCGTCCCGATTTCATCGGGTCTCGCTTCGAAAAACGCCTCAGGACGAAAGCCAAATCGTTGGCTTTCTCTTTTCTCCGTTTCACTTCGAAAAGCCTTCGGTTCGAGCCCCGCCATCAAGTCTCATTATTTGCCACGTAAAAACCCCCTCTCGGGGGCTTTAAGTGACAAATGGTGGGATTGGCGGGGCTCGAACCCGCGACCTTGGCCTTAAAAGGGCCCTGCTCTACCTACTGAGCTACAATCCCATTGTTTGGGAATTTCACCATCTCCAATTCTTGGAAATGTGGGCGTATAGTATAGAAAAACTTCATTTTGTCCAATCTTTTTTGGAGTTTTTCTCTTTTCTCCTATAATTAGCAAAAATTGATTTAATTTTCCTTCATTATTTCCCCTCTCCTTTTGGGAGAGGGGTTAGGGGTGAGGGCTTATCCTCACCGCATGCCATCTATCATTGCTTTTGATCTCGAAACTACTGGGCTTGATCCCAAAAATGATGCTATTATAGAAGTGGCTCTAGTGAAGTTTGACGAGACGGGGATCTTGGAGCGGTATACGACCCTTGTAAATCCTGGGTTTCCGCTCCCTGCCGAGTCTATGAATATCACGGGCATTACTGACGAGGATCTGAAAGATGCTCCTTTTTTCTCTGATATTCGACCGAAGCTTCTCGAGTTTCTTTCTGATGGCAGTCCACTCCTCGGACATAATGTAGACTTTGACCTCTCTTTTTTTCGAGAATACGGTGTGGATGTGGGGTCTCGACCACTGCTCGATACTTTTCGTATTGCGGAATTTCTTTTTTTTGATGCAAAAAGCTTGAATCTTGGGAGCCTTCTTGAGAGTCTTGGGAAATCTTTTGGTGACCAACATCGAGCACTTGCCGATACCGAAGCGACCGTTGTGCTTTTCGAGCACTGTATAGAGCACATGAGGGCCATCAAAGGAAATAAAGAGATGATCCTTTCCTATCTTGCAGCAGCCGTTTCGCCACTGAGCTCGCTTTCTTATGTTCTGAAATATGCAGGATTTCCCAGACAATCCGTTTCTCTTGATGATATTCGTAGACTAACCTTATCAAAGCGTAGGGCAATTCCCGAACTTGCATTTTTTCATGATGAAAAATTGGATATTTCTTGGAAAGATGTTTTGAAGGCACCAAAAAAGGAGACCGGTCTCGATAGGAGACCGGTCTCAGGAGTCAGTCTCGAAGAACGTGTGGAACAGTGAAAGATGTTGGATCTTACGACCAGTGCTTTTCGGGAAAAAGAACTGTTGCTTATAGAGGCACCAACGGGGGTTGGAAAGACCTTTGCTTATGGTATCCCATCTATTATCACCTCGATTCAAACAGGAAAATCGGTCTATATATCGACCAATACTAAGACTCTTCAAGATCAGGTTTTTGAAAAAGATATCCCTGCAATGCGTGAACTTTTTCGTGCTCAGGGGATAGTGGATTTTTCTGTGACCAAGATCAAGTGACGTTCCAATTACCTGAGTCTCTTTCTCTTTTTTGAGTACCTGGAATCAGACATTCGCGAAGAGATAGAATATGTTGTGGTGGCGAAGCTGCTTTTTTGGCTCCAAAAGACCGAGTATGGAGAACTTGATGAGCTTTCCTGGTATGGACAGGAATATTCCATTCTTGATAAGTTACGTGCCAATGACCGACGGGTACTGATTCCCGAGAATCCCTACCGGAAGGAAGAGTTTCTTTACCGAGTCCGTCAGGATGCAAAAACAGCCAATATCATCATCATAAATCACGCACTCCTCCTTTCGGAAACGACTGAGGATGCACCATCCAAGATTCTTCCGGATATTAAACTCTTGGTTATCGACGAGGTACATAATCTTGAAGCAGTTGCTACCGATGCACTCAAATACTCTACAACACTTTCACAGATTGAAGATGCTCTTTCGAGCATCGACCTTATTATCAAACGTCAGGGTCAGAAAAATAAGCCTGTAGCCGAATTATTTGTATTTCCGGATTTTCGCGATGTGAGTGAATCTATTGTCCTGAATTTCGGGATGGTATTCGACACATTGTATCGATATCTTGCTTTTCGTGTACCACAATCTGGTGACAATAAATATAATCAAACTCTCGTAGAGGCGAATTTTTTCAAGCAGGAGTGAGTGATGGGCATTACTCGTATACTTGATGCTCTGACGGATCGTATCCATGAGCTTATTACACATCTCTATGGTGCCCCAGAGGCCTTATATGTCCAGATGGATCGACCTATTGCGGCCATAGAAGGGGGGCTTCGAGTGCTCCAATCGATTTGTCGCGAACAAGAAAAAGATTTTATTAAAGTGATCACCATGAAAGATGGAGAAGTTTCCGCTTCTATTACGCCACTGCATGTGGGAAAAGTTTTGGATGACAAGCTCTATCATTCGCTTGATGCATGTATAGCAACCAGTGCCACACTCTCTGTTCGTGGGGATTTTTCGTATATTGAGAAATCACTCTCTCTCCAGGGTTTCTTCAAACATATACTTGCTTCCGATTTTGATTACTCAAGTCAGGCATTGCTTTTTATTCCATCCGATATTGGAGATATTAAAAGTAGCATTGATCGGGAACGGGTAAATGATTTTATCGGTGATATTATCTCCATTGTTCGTGGGCGAACACTCGGGCTTTTTACTTCATTTTTGAGTATTAAGGAGGTATTTTTGAGTATTAATCCTCGGCTTAAAAAAGAGGGGATTACCCTCATGACTCAGGGGCTTTCTGGAGGACGACAGCGTATGATTGAGTACTTTCGTGAACATTCCGATTCATCGGTGCTTTTTGGGACCGATAGTTTCTGGGAGGGGATTGATATCCCTGGAAAGAACCTCGAAACCCTTATTATTTACAAGTTTCCATTTGCTGTTCCGACGGATCCTGTTTTTATTGCCCGATCTCGACTCTATCGAGATAGTTTTGCTGAATATTCACTCCCAGCGATGATTATAAAACTTCGGCAATGACTCGGACGACTTATTCGAAGCAAGACTGACAAGGGGATTATAGTTCTTCTTGACCCAAGAATCTCCTCTGTTTGGTGAGAAAAAGTCAAGGAATGATTCCCGGAAGGAATCAAAATTCGTTCCGGAACCAAAGATATATTCTTAGAAATGCTGAGAAAAAAGAAAAAGTAAAGTCTTTTTTTTGTATTTATTTTATTTTTATGTTATTATTGTTGGGTAATAAGTTTTAATTTGTTATCTTTTATCTTTTATGGAAGAAATAAAAACTCCACAATCGAATCCGAATTATATAGAACTTTCCGATGATACACAGAGTGTTGGAAATATCTTTAATGAGCTTTCCGGAGAGTTGGGAGAACTAGATTTTGCTGAAAAATCCGCAAAAGTTGATGTGAAAGAAAAAAGTCCACTTCGTACAGCATATCTCATAAGTGGATATGTTCTATGGATCACTATTTTTGTTACCGGTCTTCTTACGCTTGATGTCTTTGCTCGGTCATCTACAGACAATGCACTATTTACTAGTCTCCCTGTTTGTCCGTATTTATCATATGGAATATCCAATTATGAAAATACAGAATGTAAAACTTTGTCTATGATTACTGCGGATAAAATTACTGAAAAAGAAAAATTAGAAAAAGAAATAGCAGGGCATTTGGTTATCTTGATTCCAAAGTTTATGGCATCTTTGGATATTATTAATTCTTCAAAAGTTCAATTTATTCAAGACCATACAGGTAATTCACGAACATCTATATCAGATATGATTAAACAGTTTCAGGAGATTAAAAATAACACTACCTATGAGTGAAAAGATATTGAATGTGGTGCTATTGCATTAGATGAAAAGTGAAAGTTTACCGTATCATGTCAAGTATACGGAGGACTTCTTCTTGCACCAGCCGGATCATCAACAAAAACTTCTAGAGAAAGTGCACTTGCTTTTCTTGATCGTTTGAATGATCCAATAAGTGGTTTTCGAATACTTTCCTATCCAAAAACCCTTGATATTTCTGAATTTAGTAGTGCTGATGGAATCAAACTCGTGTTCTCCACAAAAACTACACTGAATCTTGATTTGCAATATTTACCCGCTAACAAAATGTAATCATGGAAGCAATTGATAAAAGAAGGGAAAATCGTCTTATTAAAGGTATTGTTTTCAGTACTCTTATTTTTATAGGATGTATTATTTATGGGACGACATTTTTACTCCCAAAGTATAATGAACTCGGAGTGGTTACTAACAAGGCTAACACGATCATTACGGATATTTCTGCCCTTGAAAAAAATGGAGTCAATAAAGATTCGTTTGTAGAATTATTGACTCGATTGGGAAAGAAAAAAGAGGTTCCAGATGTTGTATTTACTGATTCAAAAAAGTTAACTAAGGCGCTTTCCAAGCCTACAAAAATTCAGAAAAATTATCTTGAATGGCTCGTTGAAGAGAATGGAAAAGTAAGTCTTCTTGATCAAGAGATACGTGAAAATGATAAAATTCTTTGAAATATTATCCCTGTTTTTGTAGATTCAGCAACTATTAATTCTGAAGATGATACTGAAAATCAGATAACCCTCGCGAGTTTTATTTCTTACATAGAAAAAGATATTCTTGCAAAATATTCTTTGTCAAGTTATGCTCCAATTGGGATTTGAAATGTGAGCTTTCCTGATAAAAAAGATGTTTCAATAAATATCGGAAGTTTCAAAATTACCATTGATTTTCAAGGAAAAAATAGCAATATTCTTTCGTTTATTGACGCGTTACAAAAATCCGGAAATCTTACTATTGAAAACGGAAAACTTGTTCCTGATCCAGAGAAAGATATCCATGAGACAAAAGGAAAGTGACTCTCTAGTCTTTCTAATCTTCTCGTAAATATTCAGTCACTTTCCCTCAGTAGTATTCCGACTATTCCAAACTTGGATAATAATGGAAGTGTGGTCTTGGAATTTTATGTAGAAGGTATGAACTATCAGAAAATGCTTATTCTCCGATCTCTTTTGATGATGAAGTTTGAATGATTGGAAAAATCGATAAAAGAAAAGGGGGGTCTTTGCGCTAAAACGTGAAATTCTCTTTGCAATGAAGCTACTACGGCAAATGCTATTACATCCATCAAAGGGCTTTTAAAAAATATTTCTGCATTGAGACCAAAGATAGAAGCTATAAAAAAAGGAAATAGTTCAACTGATACAAACAAAGATATTGATACATTGTTTGATATAAAAGCATCACTCAGTACCATAGAGATGATTTATTTAAAAAATAATTCTCTTTTGGAAAAAGCTAAAAAATAATTATCGTAACCAGTAATACTGCACAATATATGGAAAATACCCTTGTTAGTCTCCTAAAAGAAGAAATATACAAATGAGATAATGCACAAAAAATCTGTGATCTCATTATTTCTTCGGCTGCTGATATGGGGGCATCAGATATTCATATTGAACCACTTTCCAATGTTATACGTATTCGGTATCGTGTTGATGGGGTTCTTCAGGAGGTTCTCGAATATCAAGTGTTTCTTCATCCACAAGTCGTGGCCAGGTACAAGATTCTCGCGAATTTAAAAATCGATGAATCGCGCATTCCTCAAGACGGGCGTATCTCCATCACTCTCGAATGAAAATGACTCGATATGCGAGTTTCCACCCTTCCAACTGTTGTTTGAGAGAAAATTGTTATGCGTATAGTAGATAAAAGCAAAAAGGCACCACCACTTGAGAAACTCGGAATTGAAGGGAAAAATGGGCGAATTCTCGCAAAAGCGATTGCTCTTCCAAATGGAGTTGTTCTTACTTCTGGTCCAACGGGATCAGGAAAATCGACCACATTATACTCTTGTCTTGCAGAACTCAATAAACCTGATGTCAATATCATGACTCTCGAGGATCCAGTGGAAAATACGATTGATGGTGTGAATCAGAGTCAGGTTTTCCCAACTATTGGATATACTTTTGCTAGTGGTCTTCGTACAGCTCTCAGACAAGATCCAGATATTATCATGGTAGGAGAAATCCGTGATTCAGAGACTATTAATATTGCTATTGAAGCATCACTTACGGGCCATCTCGTACTCTCGACCATCCATACGAATTCTGCGGCTGAAACCATTACTCGTATACTCAACATGGGGATCCAGGCGTTTTTGCTCCCAGCCTCCATTAACGCTATTATTGCCCAGCGACTCATTCGTCGTTTATGTGGTTGTAAAAAACCCATTTGAGTAAACGACCTTGACGAGAGAACAAAACAATCTTTAAAGAGGGCTATCACTCGAACCGACAAAGAAGAGCTTGCCTCCAGAGTACCTGCTGAAATTATCAAAGATCCTATATTTTATGAACCAGGTGGTTGTGAAAAATGCAATCAAACATGATATAAGGGGCGTGTTGGTATCTACGAAATCATGGAAATTACGCCAAGGATAAAAGAACTTATTCTGAGAGGAGCGAGTGGTGTAGAGATCAACGAAGTGGCTATAACCGATGGTATGATCTCTTTGGAGCAGGATGGTATTATGAAAGCACTGAATGGACTTACTTCCTTGACTGAAGTATATACTGCAGCAAAGGAAGAATAAATTATATAAGCCTGAAATTTAATTTTTCTAATAAAAGAGCATATGTCTGATTTTATCATCTTGGATTCCAAAACAACCGAACAAGAACTCGTCAAGTCTGGAGGCTTTAGCATGGAAGCATTTGATGCATGGCTTGTTTCAAAACAAAAAATTAAACTGGAGCAAAAAGTCATTTTTTTTCGACTCTTGGCTACTATGGTAAACGCCGGACTCTCTATCATGAAGGCAGTTGGAATTCTTGAAAAACAAGAAAAAAATGTTATTTTGAAACGAGCTTATGAAAACATGATTACTGGGATAAAATCAGGAAAAAATCTGAGTCAAACACTTCGTGATTATGGTGATAATTTTTCTGATTCAGAATGTTCTATTATTGAGTCCGGAGAAAAAACAGGTAAGCTTAATATTTCTCTCATACAACTTGCCGAACAGGTAGAAAAAGTTTCTGGTATATCAAAGAAACTCAAGGGGGCTCTCATGTATCCAGCTGCTATTGTGGTTGTCATGATGGCTTCGATCATGGTGCTCATGACCATGGTAGTACCAAAAATTGTAGAGATTTTTGGTGATAAAGAAAAACTTCCCCCTCTGACCAAGATACTTATGGCAACAAGTGATTTTTTTGTCGGATACTGGTGGCTCATTATTATTCTTTTTGTCGGATTTCTAGTGGCTGTATCTTTTTGGAAACAAACAGAATCTGGGCATTATAGATTTGATAAAATTATGCTTCATGCGCCTATATTGGGAAAAGTCATGCAAAAAGTTATACTCTCAAAATTTTCTCGTGTCCTTTCTAATCTCTTGTCGAGTGGTATATCGATCGTGGAATCCCTTCGAATAGTATCCGATGTTGTGGGAAATGAAGTATATCGTCAACGTATTTTACTCCTTCGAGAGGATATCAAGAAAGGTATAAAAATCGGAGAAAGTCTGGAAGATGACAAGCTCTTTCCCGAAATGCTGGTTCAGATGATAAAAGTCGGAGAGGAAACAGCAAAATTGGATAGTATTATCATAAAAATCGCTGATTTTTATGATGAGGAAGTTGACACCACTATTAACTCCATAAATAAGCTTTTGGAACCAATTATTATAGTCTCTATGGCAGTCGTTGTTGGATTTATCGCGGTTGGTATTATGCAACCGATAATGAACCTGGCCGATGTAGTAAGTGAGAAGTAGGGAAATATGAAATAACTTCAGATTTTGAGTTTAAATCTCCGCTTCTCGTTCTCCGTACATGAGTACGGTTCACTTCAATGCTCGATTTGCTCTCAAACTCTTTTGTTCTTTCATATTTTTAGAAAATGCTCTAAATGTGGGATATTTTTTAAAAGATTACCACAAATTCTCCTTTGCAGATATTTTTCTCGTAGTATTCGCGCACTTCTTTGACGGTTCCATGCTGGAACTCCTCAAATTTCTTGGTAAGCTCCCGTGCTACGACGATCTGGTAGTCAGGTCCCATATATTTTTCCATATCACTGAGCGTTCTGAGTATTCGGTGAACAGATTCGTAGATAACGACGGTATAATCCTTATTTTGGAGTGATTTAAAGAGGGTTTCGCGACCTTTTTTTACTGGGAGAAATCCGAGGAAACGAAAGTCGTGCATGTGCATTCCTGACCCTACGAGTGCGGAGAGAACAGCTGAGGCGCCAGGAATTGGGACGATGGTAATGTGCTCTTCTATAGCACGACGCACGAGAATGTAGGCAGGATCAGAAATCCCAGGGGTTCCGGCATCAGAGATGAGTGCCACATGTTTTCCTTCCTGCAAAAGAGCGATGATTTTCTCCACCTTTACATCTCCCGAATGTGCGTGAAAAGATATGAGGGGTTTTGAGATCTCATAATGATGGAGGAGCACTCCTGAAGTCCTTGTGTCTTCACAGGCGATAATATCTGCCTCACGAAGAGTTCGGAGGGCCCGGAGAGTAATATCTTCCAGGTTTCAAATGGGTGTAGAGACGATAGAGAGCATAGCAGTGGGGTTATTCTTCATAAAATATCCGGGTAATCCCCAGATATCCTCCGAAAAAGTAGATAAATATAATACCGGTGAAGCCTATGGTGAGGGATATATCAAAGATAGCGTGTACGATTATGGAGAAGATAAATCCATACAAGAGTGTTTTTATATACGGAAATATCCTTGGGAGCGATGTATATTTAAGAAAAGCTCTCGAAAAATAGAGCCCCACAATCACACTACAGATTATGTGTGTCATGAGTGAGAAAATAGAGCGAAAAATCCAAGTTGTGATCACTCAGGAGCTCAGGAGTCCTGAGTGTTCTGCGATATTTTTGAGATAGAGAATATTTTCTATAAATCCAAACCCGAGAGCGATAAATATCGAAAAAAGTACTCATTTTTTTACTGAATCTATAAAAGGAAGTGAGCTCGTAACGACGCAGAAATGCTTACTCGTTTCTTCTATTATAGCTATAACTATGTAGTAAAAGAACACGAGTTTCATTGTGCCAAATACTACTCACCCAATACTGACTCACCCACTTGCGAGAGGTGTGTCAAAGACGGGAAGTCCAGAAAATATGAACTGAAAAAGCGCAAATAAAATACCCATAAAAAGAACAATGCCCATATTTCTCATAAATGTCCCCAAAACTTTTGTGATACTCTGAGAAAAGATCCCAAGAGAAAAAAGTAGCACACTGAATCCTATCGATCAAATGGTGACGATCATTGAGAGAATGAGCTGTATCGGTCTGTCATTTGCGAGAAGAAGGGGAAATATATTGAACGATTCAAAACCCGTGAATGCCATGATGTCTTTCATGAAGAGCACAGGTATGACTGAAATAGCCCCCGCCAGGATACCGAGTCCGAATCTGCGTGCCCCAAGAGGGGAGTTATCCAGATACGAAAATATATATCCCCACAAGAGAATGGGGAAAAAGGTGATGATGACAATAGGTATGAGTGAGAATATCTCCATAAAAGAGTGGGGATTTATTTTCAAAAAATTTCAGATCCATGTCACTTTATAGCAAAAACCGAAAAAATCAACTTTTCGAATTGATTTCCAGAAATATTATCGTACTATATCGCCAGTTATTTTTATAATTATTCCATATTGCCCTATGTATAAAATGTTTTTTGCTCTCATTTCTCTCTGTATACCATTTGGTGTTTTTGCTCTTGGTATGGATGTTACTGCAGATGTCCCATCTGGAACGTAC
>JAGOMW010000088.1 GCA_017993345.1 Candidatus Altimarinota bacterium
TTTTTTTGTAAATTAAAAAAGAAAAAGTTTATCTATCGGACGGCGCATTTGATCGATTGCAATGGATCATATGTAAAAACGCATGGATTCTCTGGACTGATGTATGAGTATGGCCTCCGGAATGCATCAAAAATCGTTACCTCAGTGAGGCAACATAAGGACATACTTATTGATCGATACCCTGGTTTTATTGGGAAAATACATCATATCAATCTGGGTATCTTTTCTCACAATGTTTTATCTGATAAGAGTCATGTTTTGTGGGTGGCTCGTTGCGAGAAATGGAAAAAACCTGAAATTTTTTTGGAGATTGCAAGTATGCTAGACAAAGTATTATTCGTTATGATTTGTCCAAAACAGAACAATGACAGGACCTATTTTGAAGAAATAAAAAGAAAAGCTGAAAATTTGCCAAATGTTACTTTTATTGAATTTGTTCCTTTTAAAGATATACAGCCTTACTTTAACAAGGCGAAAATATTTGTAAACACTTCTGATTTTGAGGGATTCACCTATACTTTGATACAAAGCGGATTGGCACGAACGCCCGTTGTGTATTTGAATGTTAATCCCGACGAAGTTATTACGAAGCACAATATCGGATATGTCGCTGGTGGTAATACAGAGAAAATGATTGAGCAAATGAAGTGCTTACTCGAGGATGAAAAAAATTGGAATGAAAAGTCAGAAAACTCTTTTCAGTATGTAAAAGAAAACCACGATATAAATATCGTGGCGGAACAATGGAAAAAGCTTCTACAGAATATTTAAGGGGGTATTTTTCTTGAGTAAGAATTCATTACAGCCAATACTTCGTGCGGGATTGGATTTAAGACACTGAAATCCAAGTGTTTCAAAATAGGAGATGATTTTTTCACCGGTGGCGTATTCGTAGGGATATCCGCCGAGCCAGTCTTTGATATCGGTCATGAAGTTCATTCCACGGAGCGAGTGATAGTTTTTGATATAAGCAATCGGATTTACGAAGTTGAGAGTGAGGCCGATGACGTAATAGAAGGTATAGATAAGTTGAAAGAATCTTTTTTCAAGACTGCTACATTTATTGTAGATCTTTTTGGCTTTGAGCCAAAATTGGGATGTCCCTTCCATGAAGCGTTGGTTATCGTTATAGAGTGCGATGTAGAGTTTGCTTTCAGCATGGGTGAGAAGAGTGATGTTTTCCAATGCTTGGTACATGTTACCGGTGTGGTGGAGTACTCCCCACGAATAGATAATATCGTATGTGCCAAGTGATGAAAGGAACTCTTTGTCTAATGCTGATCCCGTTCTAATTTCCCATTGCGATGGATTATCGTTTTTTTTGTGGAGATATTTTGCGCAAGCTACCGAGGCATCATCAATATCAACACTGACCACTTTTTTGGCCCCGAGACGATAGGCAGCTAGTGAAAAGAGTCCGCTTCCGCAACCAATATCAACGAATGTTTTTCCGGCAATGTTCTCTTTACCACCCAGAAAATCAACGAGTGACTTTTCGGCTTCCGCTATCTTTTTGTCAGTAAGGTTTTTGAGAAAATTCTGCCAGTTCTTTCCGAAACTAAAGTGTTTTGGATTTTTGTAACTTTCTTCGTAGAGTTCGTTTTTCATAGTGTCGCTATTCAGTCATTTTTATTAAGGTATCTTCCCATTTTGTAGCTATTTTTTCAAGGGAGAAAGAGTCCTTGATGGTTCTTTTAGCTTCTTCGGATAACTGCTTGTTCATTCCTGTATTGCTCATTATGTGTTGAATAGCGCCGATGAGGGCGCTGGAATTTTGTGTTGGTACCAAAATCCCGTCGGAATTGTTTTTTATGAGCACTTGATTTTCTGGTATGTCAGTAGTGACAACAGGGAGGCCCGATGCCATGGCCTCCATAAGAGCATTTGACTGACCCTCGAAGAGGGTAGGAAGAACGAAAAGGTTAGATATTTTGAGAAGTTGTGGGACATCAGTCCGACGACCAAGAAAAGAGATATTGTTTTTTGAAGTATACCCTTGCATTTGATTTTTTAGGTTATCGCGTTCTACGCCATCGCCGACAATCAAGAGGTGGAGGTTGGTATTTTCTTTGTAGACACTTTCAAACGCTTCAAGGAGGTACCGATAACCTTTGTTGCTGTGGAGGTTGGCGACACAAATTATGACAAAGTCATTTGGCTTGATACCGAGCAACTCTCTGAGCTTTGGATCTGGCATGATGGAGTCGAAATAGCTAGTAGCAATTCCATTGGGGATAACAGTGATTTTTTCTGGGGCTACACTGAGATGTTTAGTGTAGAAATCTTTGACGGCATCTGAGTTTGCGAAGTAGTGTGAAACAAGTGGCCGAGTCAGCCACTCGAAAATCCGAGGAATGAGATATTTTGGATGATTGAAGGTAGTTCTCAGGAAGGGGATGATTGGAACAGAGGTGGTTCCAAAGAGCGCGAGACGCCCAAGGACGTCAGCATGGAAGAGATAGGTGAGTACGGTATCGGGATTTTCTTTTCGGATGAGTTTACGAAGTCGAAAAATACCGAAGATATCAAAAAACCCTCCACAGTGGACCAGGGTGACCGGGATGCCTTTTTCGGCAAAAAGCGGGGCGAGTTCCCCGAGCTCTTTTAGCGTAATGATATGATGTTGGTATTCGGAAAGAAGAGGAAGCGTCCGAAGAAGCATGTTTTCACATCCGCCGTTATCAAGCGATTGGATGATATGAATGATTTTTTTCTTAGGCGCCATAGATTCCTATGCAGGTGATACCGGCTTCGTGGTGTTCGTAAGCTCGGATATTTTTGAGTTTGGCATCAGTGAACCATTGTTCGATTTCTTCTTTGTAGTAGTAGTTGCTTTTGGGAGTGGCCAGGACGTCAAAAGCGTCGTTTAACTTCATGTTGAAGGGGAAGTTGGCATAGTACGCGAAAGGAAGCTTTTTGGCGTAGTATTTGAACCCGATCATTTCGAGGAATTTTCCGAAGAGGTTGATCAAGTGGACGATACCAC
>JAGOMW010000089.1 GCA_017993345.1 Candidatus Altimarinota bacterium
GAGTATAATCAGGACTATGTGAATGTCAAAAAACCTACAGACTCGAAGTGGACAAATCGTCCATATACAAAACAACTCAAAAGAAGATATACGAAGTATCCTCTTTCAAAATAGAAATATCTCCCAAGATAATGAGAGAATTTTCTTCTCACCTACTATCGAAGATCTCGAAGACCCACTTCTGATACCAGATATGGAAAAAGCGGTCAAGAGAATTCTCATGGCGCGTGAAAAAAAAGAACGGATCGTTATATTTGGTGACTACGATGTTGATGGTGTATCCTCTACCGCGATTCTTGTAAGATTTCTCTCTGAAATCGGTTGCCCAGTTTCTTATCGACTCCCACATCGAGTTCATGATGGATATGGACTAAAAGGGTATTTTTTTGATGAATTGAAAGAAAAATGAGTTTCACTCGTGGTTACAGTAGACTGTGGAACAAGGGATATAGAGGCGATAAAATACGCAGCTTCACTCGGAATTGATGTAATCGTCACAGATCATCATGCTGTTCCGGAAATCATTCCTGAGGAAGTGATCGCTCTCCTCAATCCAAAGAGACGAGACTCGCTCTATCCTTTTCCAAATCTCGCTGGTGCAGGAGTTGCCTATAAACTTCTTCACGGAATACTTGTTTCCTTGCTCTCCAAAGAAAAAGATACAACTCTTTTTGGTTATGATGGAAAAAATAAAAAAATCATCCTCGAAAAAGTACTGATGCAATACATCGATCTTGCCTCTCTCGGAACGGTCGCTGATTGTATGCCACTTACCGGAGAAAATCGCACGATCACTACTCTCGGACTCAGGCAGATGAAGAACTCTGAATCAGCAGGACTCAGGAAATTTCTTTCAGAAAAAGAAAGCGTTACCGGAGATGCGGATGTGATCGGATTTCAGATTGGACCACGGATCAACGCCTCTGGAAGGATGGATACACCACTTACTGCACTCAGATGGCTTCTTGCAAGCGAGGAAAGATGTGATGAATTTTTATCAGAAATCGAAGAGCTGAATGACCGACGCAAAGAAATAGTAAAGTCATTTGCAGAAAAAGCACTTCTTGATGCTGATCCAGAAGATGGAGTTCTATTTTTTCGAGAAAAAAAACTGGAACATGGACTCATAGGTCTCGTGGCTGGAAAACTCACAGAAATGTACAATCTCCCATCGATCGTTCTCTGTGAAAGTCACGGAAATACTCGTGAGAAAAAAAGAGAATACGAAAAAAATGAAGTCCAGTCAATCGATTCTCAGATACAACTCATCGCCTCTTGTCGATCACCCGAATGGTGTAATCTCGTCGAACTTCTTGATGAGTGTAAGCATTTTTTTGTAAGGTATGGTTGACACAGGCAGGCTGCAGGATTTACGATCGAAGCAGAAAAATACGATGCATTTCGTCTTTACATAACAAAAAAGTTTCGAGAAAAGTATGGACATACGGACCTTCCGAAAAAAACGATTCAAGTAGAAAGTGTTATCTCTCCTGAATATATCAATCTCAAAACACTCGATATCATTAACCACTTTCGCCCTTTTGGAATCGGAAATAGAAAACCCGTCTGGATAGCAGAAGACCTCACTATCAATGAGGTAAATCTTCTCGGAAAAGAAAAGAACCATCTTTCTCTCAGATTTGATCAAATTCCAGACGTAAAGGCACTATTATGGAATTTTACTGAAATATTCCCAGAGGGAGTCCCGAGTATATGAGATATCATATCTCCTCTTTTTGAACTCGAAAGAAATGAGTGGAATGGAAAAGAAAGTATACAGATGATGTTACGAGACTTACTCATATAGATGAAAACAATGCATATATCGCTCTATTCTAAAAGTAGAGAATAAAAAAATCTGATTCTTAATAAAATTTATCAGAATCAAAAAAATATACTTCGTCCATGTGAACTTTTGGTGAATTGCTCGCATTTTTTACAAATAAAAATAGAATATCCCTGTTCTCATCTGAGACATTTATCCTTCATTTTCTTTTCATGAAAAAAATCATTCTTGCAGGATTTATAAGCATAATGAGTGTACCGTTGATGTCTTTTGCTACAGAAAGTCAAACACCTCGCCAATTTAGCGCGAGTGAACTCGTCTATATCAAAAATATTAATTGTGATACATTTACTGGAAATAGTAAAACATATTGTCTGTCGATAAAAGCACAGGCAGCAGCACAATCAGGAAATACTGGTACTACGCTTCCAGTCAATCCAAATACACCAACATATCAAACTGGATCTGAAAATCCCCCACCTTCATGATATGAACGTGATCATGAAAAATATATACAAACTGGCGCGATCCTTCCAAAACCACCAACCCTAACTGGATCTGAAGAAAACTTTCGCAGACTCTCTGAAGGGATCGGAAAACTTTCCCCTGCTGATAGAGAGGCTCTTACAAAAATTATTCGTGATTTTCTCCTCTCAAAAGGAATCACTATTGAAGCGAAAAAAGAGATGAAAAAGGAAATAAAAGAAATCAGAGATACAGCGAAAAAAGAATTAAAAGACACTCGTGAAGCTACGAAAAAAGAAATCGAGAAAAAACGAGACCTCCTGAAAGAATCTCTCAAGAAAAAACGCGAAGCACTGAAGTCGTATAAAAAAGAATCTCAAATAAATGAAGAAATAGGAAATAAATAATCAACAATAGCTTTAAGAAAAATCCCTTCGGTCAGGAAGGGATTTTTTATGAAAAGAAATTTGGAATATCATCGAAATAAAATAAAATTAAATTATGAAAAAAATCACTTTCATCACTGGAAATCCGAAAAAGGCAGAATACCTAGAAAAGTACCTCGGCTTTTCTGTATCACATAAAAAAGTAGACCTCATAGAGATCCAGTCTCTTGATCTCTATGAAATAGTGGAACATAAAGTACGTGAAGCCTATAAAACAATTCAAGGTCCTGTGCTTGTAGAAGATGCATCTTTGGAATTT
>JAGOMW010000019.1 GCA_017993345.1 Candidatus Altimarinota bacterium
ACTTTAAAAATAACAGGTATAATAGGCTAAAAAATATTATTTCTTATAATGTTCATATATTATCTTATATAGCGAACTCAGTACCCCACCTCTTTTGTCCTCTATGTTAATATATCAAAATATTTTCCAAGTATTTTCTTGACTTCTAGGAAGGGAATTACTAATATATTTATATATCATTTCTTTTTATGCCTTCATCACTTCACTTGTCTTCGATCAGCTCTCTCAAACTCCTTTCGGGTTTTATCTTTGTGATCTTTCTTTCTATCTTTGTTATATATTTGGTTGGATGATTTTCTCAGTGATGAGTGAGTAAAGATATATACTTAAGTGGTAGTATATATAAAGTACCTACAGATAAAGATATTCTGACTCATCCAAACTGGAAATTTCGTGATCAATATGATGCTGTATATGAATTTTCAGATGGGGTCGCAAAGGTAATTAAAGATAAAAAAGAATGATTCATAAATAAAGACGGAGAAATAGTAATTCCGTTAGGAAGGTATAAAGAAACTCGCGATCAGGCAAAATCGCAAAGAATTATGTGAGAAAAAAAAGATGATCTATGTGTAATCTTAGATTTAGAATGAACAGAAATTACTACATTTAAGTGTTATTGATATCCTGATTTTTCAGAATGATTAAGTAGTATACTAATATGATGATCAGATAAAGGAAGTATTGTTGTAGATATTAATGGAAATACCATTATAGGAAGCGGAAAATATGGTTATATAGGTAATTTTCAAGATGGACTAGCACCAGTTTGAATCGAAAAAAAAATCGGTTTTGTCAATAAAAATTGAGAGCTAATAATTCCTGCTATTTACAACGGTAATTGATCAAAAACTTATTTTAGTGGATGATTAGGTGTGATGAACAATGACTGAAAGTATGGAGTAATTAATAAAAACAATGATGTGATTATACCATTTGATTATGACAAAATAACAAGTTTTTCGGATGGATATGCTTTTGCAAATAAAAATAATGCATGTTGAAAAATTAATAAAGAGTGAATATTTACTCCTTTTGATTATTGGTGTAATATACTTGAAAGTTATGGGAATTTTGCGAAAGCAAATACAGCGAAAAAGATACGGATTATTAATCAATATGGGGAATTTATCTTTACAGGAGAATTTCAACATATTTACTTTCAAAACGAACGCATTATTACTAAAAAGATTAATCATAAGAACGAGAATGATGTTAGAACCGAAATTTATGATTTCAATGGAAATCTAATCATTGAATTTCAATATCTAATCCAAGATTATCCTGGGGTATGGAAATTATCAGATCCAGAGAGTAAAAAAGTATATGGTTATCTTTATCCAGATGGGTATATAAAATCTGTGAAACAGTAACTGCATTTCTTTAGACTTACAAAAAACCTCCAAAAATAAGGAGGTTTTTTGTTTTTTTACTTCATTTCGTTATACTCAGGGACATAATAATTCTTATATGACTTTCTTTGAGAAAACAAAACGGTTTTTGGAACCACTTCTAGCCAATAAGTTATTTACTTACTTGGCAATAGTAAAGTTTTCTATGTGGGCGATATACGCACTCGTTTCGGTGTATATAATTAAATACGCATTAATCGCTATCCAGAAGTCTGATCGAGCGATGTTAGACTCTATTATTTTCTTCTTTATCGGTTTTTTCTTTTTCTATCTTGTATTTTCTTATCTTCTCAGAAAAACGGATTGGCCATATCTCTATCACAATATTGAGAAGTATCTCTATCAAAAATATATTCCCAAAATTATCGAACTTGATAATAATTATCTCGAAACTCTCGGAACTGGTCGGCTCGGAATGATTATTGCTACTGGTAAAAAACAATGGGCAGAATCCCTTAAAAGTTTACTTGAACAAATCACAAAAATATCTATCACCTGATGAGTGATGCTCTTTTTTTTATTTTCTACGAACTTTTCTTTTTGAGTGACGGTTCTTTTTACGCTTATTATAGCATATATACTTATTGTATGGCTTGATACATTTGCTCATAAGCATAGGAAAATAAGAACGGATGAAAATGCTGAAAGAAATCGTAAGATGGTGAGAATCCTGATGTCAAAGAATGAACTCCTTCAGAATAATGGTGTACAAAAATCTGTAGACTTAGTGATGGACTCTATACAGAAGACTTCAGATGCGAATGGTGAGATTAATAAAGCTTTGTTTTGAATATTCAATATCGTACGTATTGTGTCTTTTTCGATTCGTATCTTTACTCTTGTATTTATAGGAAGATGAGTTTTGGAGGGGAACTTTACTCAGGCCGAGTTCGCGAGCATACTCGCTATGGTGATTGTATTCGAAAGTTTTCTGTTTGATTCTACAGAGTTTTATAAAAATTTTACCAAGGATTTTTCTGACATCGAAAAACTCTGGGAAAGCATTGATGATGCACCAAAAATGGTATGATATCACACGGGCCATATATTTTCCTTAAAAAACAAAAATATCGAGATCGAACATATCACCTATGGTTATCATGAAAAAAAGGTGTTTTCCGATTTTTCTCTTACGATCCAAAAATGAAAGAAAACAGCCCTTGTCGGTTCGAGTGGATGATGAAAAACGACTCTTATGAAACTAATTGCTGGATATCTCCACCCAGAGTGATGATATATCAGTGTTCTTGGTAATATACTCGATGAAACAGCTCTGAAAACTTACTATCCTCATATCGGTTATCTCACTCAGGATCCATGAGTTTTCGATGCAACCATCCGAGAAAATTTGATCTCTTCTCTTACACAAAATACTGATACGTGAAATCTGGAAAGAGAACTTTTGAGGGTATTGAAGCTTGCTCACTGTGACTTCGTTTTTGATCTCGAAAAATGACTCGATACTGAGATTGGAGAAAGGGGAGTGCGCTTGTCTTGAGGTCAGAAACAACGTCTCGCGATCGCGAAGATATTTCTAAAAAATCCTGAAATTATCCTTCTTGATGAGCCAACTTCTGCACTCGATAGTTTTTCTGAAGAGTTGATCACTCAGGCACTTGATACTCTTTTTCAGGATCGTACCGTGATTATCATTGCTCACAGACTTCAGACGGTGAAGAAGGCGGATGAAATAATCGTGATCGACTGATGAGAGGTGATTGAACGTGGAGATCATATATCCCTTGTGTCTTCGAGGTGAATGTATTACAAAATGTTAGAGCTTCAGAGTGGTTTTTAGTTTTTTAGTTTTTTAGTTTTATGCCGTATTACTCTCCTTGAACTTCATTTGTATGGAAATTTTGTTTTCTTTTTCTTGGCGCCCTTATTTTTTTTCCAGAAATATCTTTTGCGAAAAATCCATATCTTGAAAATATAACCCAAATCCTCTCACTCTGACATCAAATCGATCAGGAGAAACGTATGGACATAAAAAATTCTTTACAGGAGAAACGTATAGAATTAATGAGCGAAACCCTTCGAATTCAAGGAACCCTCAAGGCCAGGTTGACAGAAAAACCAACACTCGATATGACTCGCAAATATCGTCTTTTTTTACAAAAATATAATCTCTCATGCGAGATTGCTGCCTTGAGAATTGTTCTTGAGACTATCAGTAAAAAAACAATTACAGAGGATGAAATATTTTCAAATCTCCCGACTTTTCCAGGTGAAAAACAAGGAGATATTTGGGGAGATCCAGATAGATATTTTGTCTGAGATATCCGTGGAAAACAGTCGAACTTTACTGGTTTTTGAGTCTATGCTCCACCACTTCAAGACTTTCTGAAAACGAAGTGAATCAATTCTTGGATATATGGGAGTTTTGACGGGAGGAATATTTCACCATCTGAGAGACTCACAACCATATTATCTTCCCTGCAGAGTTGATACCATGTAATACTCTGGGGTGATTATTGTACACTTCCGACTTTTGAAGATGGTATTATTCCGTATACGGATACATACGTATCTAAGTTCCTTGGTATTGCATCAGTGAACCGCTGTAAACAGACTCCTGAGAAACGCAGACTTGTATGGAAAACTCCAGAAGGGGGAGATATTATTGCTCTTTCCGGAGAACACGCATTTGTTCTTCTGGGATATTTTTGAGATATCACTGATCCTACGGATATCATTGTTTGGGATACAAAAACAGGAAAACATATCTATAAAATCGATGAATGGATGAGAAAGTGGAAACTTCTTGATTATCGTTCCCTGATCGTAGAACCATAGATTGAGAGAATATATTTTTAAGTGTATTTGGATTTCTTCAAGACAAAATATACACACCCCCCCACGTATTTTTGACTTGTAAAATATATTTGATATACTGTAAAAATATCACTAATTCTTCACTATGACACCCTCTGATTTTGCTCCAAAACTTTCTAAAAAAGAAGAGAAAGCCCTCTTAAAAGCTCAGATAAAAGAAATCAAGCAAGCAAAAAAGCTGAAAAAAAAGCAAGAAAAAATTCAGGAAAAAGCTGAAAAAAAAGCAAGAAAAGCAGATAAAAAAGAGGCAAAAATTCTTGCAAAGATCACAAAACAACAAAAGAAAGAAGCAAAAAAAATAATTCTACCAGTGACTTCTATAAAAAAGGAAACTTCCCCTAGAAATAAAAAAACTGTTTCTCAAAAATCCTCATCTGATGTACCTACTCCTCTGAAAAAAACTCCTACCACAACAACAAGAGCCCTATCTTCTGTGAAAAAATCAGTTCTTCCTCGTACACCGTCTGCTCCAAAAGCAAAGACACCTGCAGTAAAAAAACCAACTGCTCAGCCGATCCAAAAAAAACCGATTGTAAGAAAACCTCGTACAGTAAATACTCCTGTTTCAGAATAATTTTTATCCTCAAAAATATGCCAAAGAATTTAAATCTCAAGAAGATTTCCACTCGCGCTCCTTCCGGAATGACGAAAGAAAAAGCTCTCAAGGAACTCGAAAAAATGAAAGCTGAAATTATAGAACTCCAAAATAAATTTTATGCTGATGGTCGTCATGCTCTCTTGATCGTTCTTCAGGGAATGGATGCAAGTGGAAAGGATGGAACGGTTCGTCATGTACTCGGTGGGGTAAATCCTTCTGGAATGCGAGTCTATGGATGGAGAAAGCCAGTTGGAGCAGAAACGAAGCATGATTACCTCTGGAGACTCCATAATGTTGCCCCAGAACGAGGGATGATCCATGTATGGAATCGTTCCCACTATGAAGATATACTTGTTCCAACAGTACTGAAGTTTCTCGATAAAGAAGTTATAGAAAAACGATATGATCATATCAATATCTTCGAGAAGATGCTTACTGATGAGGGAACGATCATCGTGAAGTGTTATCTTCATATGTCGAAAGATACCCAACTCGAACGTCTCGAAGAGCGTATGCTTGAACCTGAAAAATACTGGAAATCTACTGGAGCGGATTTTGATTCACGTGCTCTCTGGGATGACTATATGAATGCCTATGAAACGATGATCCCGCGTACCGATACTGAGTATGCTCCATGGCATATCATCCCAGTCGATAACAAATGGTATAAACTTTACCTTGTTGCCAAGACTGTACTTGCTGCTATGAAATCAGTCGATCTTGAGTGGCCTGCTCTTACTGCTGAGAATATTCCTGAAAGCGTCCGTCGTGATGTCGAAGAGAAAAAAGCACGTGCAAAAGTAGAAGCAGAGATGATGAAAGAATATAAGAAAACAGGAGAAATCTCCCTTCAAAAAACAGAAAAAAAATCTTCAAAGAAATAATCTATACGATCTCACTCTGAATTCTCAGGATAGGATTTTTCGAAGAAAGTTTTGACAGAATCCTGTCAATCACTATCATAACCTTATGAAACAAAATATTTTTCTCGCATCTTGGCATCATACCATCACCTCACGGTGTGGTATTTTCGCGTAGATATCCTGAAAAATATCTCCAAAATCCTCCGTGAGTTTTTGAACTTATGGGGGATTTTTTTATAACTCAAAAATATGTATATCTACTTCAAGACCAAACAAACTTGGCAAAACATCTGGCACCACTTTCTCTCGCATTGGCGGTAATTTTTGATTTCAATTTTTGCAAAACACTTTTTATCCGCCAGAAGAGGCGGTTTTTTTATTTTTAATATTTTCATACTATGAAAACTCCAATTATTGTAATTCCTACAGATGAATCTAGGGTTATATCTTTTTTTAGAGATTTTTCCCTCAGTTCTCCTGTGTGCATTCAGACATTTAGTAGTTCAGAATGTGTAAGACAACTTCTCCTTTGACAGGCTCAGATGGTTTTTGGAAACATTCCAAAACTTGCCTGAGATTTTAATGAACAATGACAGATCACTTTGAAATCCCTTGGTGACATAGTGGGTTTTTGAAAGGGGAATGATGACTATATCGAAATTCCGAACAACAAGGCTTTCTGTAAACAAGACGAGTATGACCAACGACCATATCGTGTCGAGAAACTCCCATGAGTGACTCAAATTCCTATTGGAATGGAGAATAGATTTCCTGTGGAACTGAGGTTGATTTCGGATGAATTCCCCGATACTGGTACAGATGATTTCGGGGGAATCACATCCTTGAAGGAAAAGAAAAAACCAACTATAGAAAGTTTACTCCAAGAGATGGCATATAAACTTAATGATATTTTCTACAGATCATCATTATATCGTAGGCGTTATCCTCGTGGTTAATCTGATTTCTATGTCTCTTCTCAAATATTTCACATCTTGGTGGAACCTTCCTCTTCCTCATTGGCTGAGATTTTTGTAAACCATTTTTTCAAAAATCTGTCATGAGGAAACTCGTGACAGATTTTTTATATATTTCACTTTCTTTTTATGTACACTCAAAACCAACCATTTGCTCTCATTGAAAAAGATGGAATCGTCACTCATTATTCTGGTGAGATTCAGAGACTTCATTCTCTCGAAGAACTGAAAAAACTTTCCCAATCGAGAGTAGAGGAGATTATCTTTATGAATCCGTTTCGCACTATCCGTGAACGTGGATACGAGGCTCATGGAGATGAGTCGATCCTCGCGCTCGTTGTTTCTGAAAAATTTTCTTTCTCGAAAGATGAGATACTCACTTCACTTGCAGATATGAAAAATCCAGAACTTTCTGATTTCTCTCCATCGATATCTGATGCAGACTATATGTCGAGAGTGACTGAAATCCAGAAAAATGAAATTGCTGGATGAAATATTTGCCAGATGATTTTTTCTCGTTCACTTACAGCACACCTTGCATCCGATCCGATCGAAGCCGCTTTTGCAACCTATCGAAATCTCCTGACACAGAAAGGTCAATATATGACGTTTCTCTTTTCTGATGGATCTGAGAATATATTCGTTTCGGCGACTCCTGAGGAACATCTTGGTATCAGGGGTGATACGGTTAGTATGATGCCGATTGCTGGGACGATGCGAAAGTGAGATCTCTGAGATCTGAAAGATCGTCTCAGGCTTTTTCTCACAGATACAAAAGAGATCAATGAGCTCGCTCAAGTACTCGATGAAGAACTCAAGATGATGGAGCGTATCTGTGACCAGTGAGGGCGTATCGAGTGACCGTTTCTCCGCCAGAACGGTGCGGTGATCCATACCGAGTATCGTCTTATCTGAACGAAAAAATCAGGAGCACATCCGATCGATCTTCTTCGGGAGACTCTCCATGCGCCAACCCTCACAGGTGGCCCGATCCAGTCAGCAGCCAGTCGTATCGCTCAGTATGAGTGAGAATCTCGAGGATACTATGGTGGAGAAATCGGGATCCTGAAACCAGATGGAGATCTTGATACCGCTATCAGTATCCGTATGGCTCACTTTATCGGGAACTCTGTACGTGTGAGATCTGGTGCTGGGATTGTCCGTGACTCCACTCCCGAGTGAGAACTCAGAGAGGTCGGGATCAAGGCACAGGGGATTATATCCGCTATTCATGGGACAATCACAGAAACTCCCGATGTTAGAGATATTGTCTCTGATCCAGAAATACTCGAATTGCTCCGAGATAGAAACAAAGATCTCTCTCGTTTTCACTTTGAGTCTCAGTGAACTCGTGAATCAATACTGGAACTCATCGGAAAAAAAGCAGTGATTATCGATAACAAGGATAATTTTTCTTCCATGATAGCTCGGATGATGCGAGTAATGGGAATGGAGGTGGAAGTGATCCCTACTGCTGATTTTTCCTCTCTTAATCATCTTCCAGATATCGTCATCCTTGGTCCAGGTCCAGGAGATATAGGTGATTCTCTCGATACCAAGATGCAACTTCTGAGGGAACATACTCGCGTGATGTTAGGGAAAAAACAAAAGGTTCTCGGAATCTGTCTGGGGCATCAGGCTATAGCAGGTGCTCTCGGGTATGAGATATGACGACTTGAAACTCCGATGCAGGGCATCCAGGAAAAAATCTCGATCGCACAAATGGATGGAAGGGGACGTGAAGTAAGGCTTGGATTTTATAATTCGTTTATCCCATATCCAAGAAACGCAGGATGAAAAAAGACTCCACTCTTTCATATGACTGGAAAGGATGTATCGAGTTTCCAGTTTCATCCGGAGAGCGTGATGAGTCAATATGGATATGATATCCTTACTGATCGTCTGATGTATATGCTTTCTGACGCAGAATAGTTTTGCGTGTTCTTCATTTTTCCATATATTCTTAGTAATTATTTTTTCTTTTATGTCTCATAAAATCATCACTGGATTGAAACCAACGGGTTCCTCTATGCATCTTGGAAACCTCATGGGTGCGGTATTGCCTTTTGGTCAGGCAGCCATAGGGAATGATGCTGCTATATTTGTTGCGGATCTTCACGCCGTCAATACCGTCAAAGATGGTGAACTTCTCAAAAAACAGACAGAAGAGCTCGCCGTCGAACTTCTGGCGATCCACGGATCCAATCCTGATATTATTATTTTTCGTGAATCAGATATTATACATCTTCCGAAGATGAGTTTTATTCTCCAAAATGTCACTCCCTATTCACTGATGCTTCGGGCTCATGCCTTCAAAGATGCAGAGGCAAAAAATTCCGATATCAATATGGGAACATTTAACTATCCGATCCTCATGACAGCTGATATTCTTGGGTATGATGTAGATGCTGTACCAGTTGGAAAGGATCAACTTCAACACTTAGAAATGAGTCGAGATATTGCACGTAACTTTAATTCTACTTACAAAAAAGAAATATTTAAAGAACCAGAGGCCATGATAGTGGAAGCACTTGCGACCCTTCCTGGAACTGATGGACGAAAAATGTCGAAGAGCTATGATAACTTTATCGGAGTATTCGATGATGAAAAAACGATGAAAAAACGAGTGATGTCGATCATGACAGACTCTCTCTGAGTCGATGATATCAAAAATCCTGATACCTGTAATGTATTTGCACTCATAAATGTATTTGGAACTTCTGATGAAGTCGAGACGATCCGACAGAAATACCTGACTCCAAACATCGGATTTGGATATGGGCATGCGAAATCAGCTCTTCTCGATATCCTCCAGAGATACCTATCAGGGTATAGAGAAGCTCGTGAGAATCTCCTAAAGCATCCAGAAATCGTCGAAGAGAAACTTCGTCTCGGGGCTATCGAGATGAATAAGCGGCTCGATGTAAAGATGCAGGAGGTGAGGGAAGTGGTAGGAGTGAATTAAAAATTTAGAATTAAAATTATGACCGAATTTTCATCTCCTTCAGGTATCCAAAAACCATCTCGCAAAGAAATAGCACAAAAAATAAAAGCAGAAAAAGCCCAACTCAAAATCGAGAGAAAGGCATGACTGAGAAAAAAGACTGAAAAGAAACTTCTCGAAAAGGCAGAAAGAAAAATCCTCCACAAGAAGACCAATGCTCAGAAGAAATTCAAGGAGAAGATTCAAAAAAAGTATAAAAGTGAATAGTTTATTTTATCAAAAATAAAATCCCCAATTCGTGCTGAGTTTGGGGATTTTATTTTTCTGTAGGATTAAGATTTTCTCCATTTTGACTGAGAGTTCTTTCTATACTTCCTGCATCTCAGATATCTTTTGTGAGCATCTGGGAGATAGATCTTTGTATATCGGTGAGCTTATCGGTTTTTATGCTTTCAGGAGTGATACCGAGTTTTGCGAGATTATCTTTTAGGATCTTGGCATCATTAGTGGTTGGATCAATTGCTTTATCGAGGCGGATTTTTGTTGATTCTGTACGTCCACGGTTTTCATATGCGATGATTTTATCAAGTGCTTCTTGTGCATCTGGACCCATACGATCGAAGTGATTCGTAGTGAGCCACTCGAGATTTTTCTTCGCATTTCGATCGAATCCATCTTCACGATTAGGAGGGAGTTTTATTACGGCTTCGAATATTTTTTGTTCTTCCTGATACACCGACTCGAGATCTGTGAGCCTTCTTCCTTCCTCTTCGAGTTGGCTATTTTTTGGTTCTGGACTCGAGAAAGTCAAAAGCGTCTTTTCGAGGTTTTCATCCTTTCTTTCTGAGTTGATACGACGGAGTTTCGAAAGAGCTTCGAGTCGATTTTCCATATTGGTCTTAGGGTCTCCCAAGTTTCGATTGCGTGCAGTTTCATAGAGTTTTTGTATTTCTCTTGATTTTTCTGGATCATCTTCTTTTACAGGTTCGATATCGATCTTAGAAGCTTTTTCGAAGTTTTTCCTGTAACTTTCGATATACTCCTGTCTCTTGGTCTCCTCAGGAGTGGGAGGAGATATCTCATGACCAATATGGAGCGTACTCATACGGATCTCAGCACGAGGTGGACGATCGAGAGTGATATCTTTTCGAGTCTTTCCA
>JAGOMW010000090.1 GCA_017993345.1 Candidatus Altimarinota bacterium
GTTCTTGGTATTCCAAAAGAATCTTCACCTTCAGTGAAACTTGGAATTGTATCTATCACCACGAGCTATCCTGGAACCAACCCAGTTGATATGGATGCTCTTGTGACTGATAAACTCTATAAAGCAGTGAAAGATGTAAAGGGAATTGATAAAATTGCCTCGAATTCTTCTCTCTGATTCTCGAGTATTTCACTCACTCTAAAAACAAGTGCTGACACTAAGGAGGTGGTAAATGATGTTCGAAATGAAGTAAATCGAGTGATTCTTCCTACAGATGCAAAAACTCCAGTAGTCACAGAAGTGGAAACAGATACCAATCGAGCTTTTTCTATCTTTATTTATTCTCATGACCTAAAAGCATCAAAGGCTCTTCTTTTTGATCGAGCAATCACTCTTCAGAATGCTATAGAAAAAGTTTCTGGAGTGAGTAAGGTAAGTTTATCTGCCTGAGGAAATGGAAGTGCCATCGAATGAGGAGGTGGTAATGATTCTGCTTATGATGTTCAGATTATTTTTCCTGAAGAGAAGCTCCAGAGTTTTGGGCTGACTCTTGCATCTATTGCTTCAGTGATTACCGCCTCGAATCGTGACCAACCGATAGGAAACTTTGCTATCGGTGATAAAAAGTATGATTTTCGTATCGAATGAAAAAATCGAGAGAGTTTTGCTTTTCTTGATCTCCCAATCCCACTTCCAAAGGGTGGAAGTATCACTATCGGTGAAGTTGCAACGATCGAACGAAAGTATAAGAATGATGCTATTAATACTATTATTGTTTCTGAGAATACTTCTTCTTGAAGTATGAAATCTTCAACTGTTTCTGGAGAAAAGAGTATCGTAAATATTGGTTTTCCTTATGTAGGATTGACCGTGAATAAAAATGATACTGCTAGTATTTTTGCTGCGAGCGATGCTGCAAAAAAAGTAGTTGCTGAATATTTCTTGAAGGATGAGTTTAAGAATTTTGGGTATACCTTTGGTATCGATCTTGCTGATAATATTCGTGATGATTATTCCGAACTCCTTAAAGAGGCGCTTACTACACTCATTTTAGTATTCATTGCGATGTACGCTTTTGTTGGATTTCGAGATTCACTTTTTGCAACGATTACTCTGCCATTAGCCTTTCTTTCCACTTTTATTCTTCTTTATATTTGAGGATATACGATGAATTTCTTAACGAATTTCTCTCTTATTCTTTCATTTGGTATTGCGATTGATACGATTATCGTGATCGTACAGGCGGCGAGCGCAAAAATCCGGGTCTGATATGATCCAAAATCTGCTATTATGCTTGCTCTGCGTGAATATGCAGTGCCGATTATCTCGGGGGTGATGACAACGATTGTCGTATTTATTCCGATGATGTTTCTTCCAGGAATTCTCGGAAAGTTCCTTGCCTATATTCCGATTACTATCTTCTGAGTACTAGCTACTGGACTCGTCCTTGCAATCACTGTAAATAGTGCTCTTTATCTCATATTTATGAAGAGAAAAAACACGTATATAGATGATCCACATGCTATCGAATATGCAACTGATGAAGAGAAAGAACTTCTCCTTCTTGAGCGAATAGGAAAGGAAAAAATAGATGAATATAAGGCCCCACTCCGAATCAGGGTTATCCACAAGATGACAAGCTTTTATAAAGATATCCTTCGAAAGTTTCTCGAGTCTACCTTTCTTAGACGTATTTCTATCGTCATACCTGTGATACTATTGGTTTTGAGTTTTATCTTTCTTGCACCGAAAGTTGGATTCAATCTTTTTCCTGGTGATGATAATGCAATGACGAATTTCACTATTACTGGTCCAATCTGACAAAAAACAGAAGTCACAAAAAAAGATCTCAAAGGTCTCGAAAATATTTTTATTTGATATCCAGAAATAAGGTATACAACGATATCAGTTGGTGGAAATACAGCAAATATCAGTCTCCAGCTTACTAAAAAAGATGAACGAAAGAAATTGGGTCAAATGGATGTTTTTGCTCTCGAAAAAGTTCTTCTTCCTAAGCTTCAGATTTTCGAGCAAAAATGATATAAAGTCATCTCTACCGTTGTAGAGAATGGTCCACCAGGATCAAAGGCTGTTTGATTGAAGCTCATTGTTGATAATCCAGATAAACTTTCTACTTTGATTCAGGTTTCTAAGGATTTTGAAACACACTTGAAGTCAATAGAATGAACAAAAAATGTATCAAGATCGAGTACGGATACACCAGGACAATTTATTTTTACTGTAAAAAAAGATCTTCTTGCAGATCTTGGTGTGAGTCCTGCTCTTATCTACTCTCAAATCTCTCAAACTATTAATTGAGTGACCGTTGGTTCTGTAGAAAATAATGGTGAGGATATGAATGTGGTTTTGAAGTCGAGTCAATTTTGAACCAATATTCGTATGGAAGATATCCTTTCTATACCGATTACTGTTGGTCAAACTACCTACATGGTTTCTGATCTTGTGGACAATAAAATAAATAACGCTACAGAAAAAATATCTCGCAATGATGGTGATATACAGATTACCGTTGATGCTGATTTAGAGGATGGGGTTGATAGTGTTGCGACACAAGCAGAATTTATAAAGTTTGCACAAGTATATACTTTCCCGAGTGGTGTGCAATATGAAGCTGGTGGTGAAAATCAGGAAAATAGTGAGTTAATAATAGCAGTTCTCTCATCTTTCTTTATTGCATTGATTATCATTTTTGCCATATTAACTCTCCAGTTTCAGAGTTTTTCTCAACCATGAGTGATACTCTACTCTGTTATTATGGCACTTCCGATGGTGATGCTCTGACTTCTTCTTACTGGAAATCAATTTTCTCTTCCATTTGGTATTGGATTCAATGCCTTTACTGGAATCGCCGTGAATCATGGTATTATCTTGATTGCTGCGATCAATGAAAATCTAAAGA
>JAGOMW010000091.1 GCA_017993345.1 Candidatus Altimarinota bacterium
CTCTCCTAAAGATGATCATCGGTCGAGATACTGAATATGATGGTCAGATCGAACTTGCAAAGTGACTCAAAATCGGATACCTTTCTCAGGATCTTTTCTGGCAAGATACCAATAATAGCTTAAGAACGGAGATGCTTGCTGTTTTTCCGAAGATTACTGAAAAAATAGAGAGACTGGGTGAAATTCAATATAATGATGAGATGTGGGAAGAGATCGACCAGATCCAGATATTTCTCAGAGAAAATGATGGATATCGCCGATATGATCTTCAGACCGATATTCTCAAGTATTTCTGATTTTCTGAAAAACAACTCGACCAAAATGTCCTCTCTCTTTCAGGATGAGAGCAAACTAAAGTACAGATTGCTAAGTTCCTTATTTCCGAAGTGGATCTTCTCATTCTCGATGAACCGACGAATCATCTTGATATCGAAGGGATTATTTTTCTGGAAAATTTCTGCAAACTCTGGAAAAAAGCAATTCTCTCGATCTCGCATGATGTGAGATTTATCAATAATACTTCTGAGAAAATTCTCGAGATTTCTGGTAAAAAACTCCATCAGTATCATGGAAATTATGCCTATTATCAGACAGAAAAACAATCAAGATATGATCGTCAAATGAAGGCACACGAGATTCAAAAAAAAGAAATCGAAGAACAAGAAGCCTGGATTAATCGATTTCGATATACACCCAGTAAGTCTGCGAGTGTCCAGAGTCGTATTAAGCAGATTGATAAGATCGAACGGATCGAAAAACCAGAGAATGAAACGACCGTTCGCAATATCCTTATAAAAACTGAAAAACGTCTCCCAGAGAAGGTGATGCAGTTTTCTGATTTGATCGTTGGATATGGTACTCCTATTATTTCTACCGAAGAGGATCTCCTAGTTCAGAAAGATGATAAGATCGGTATTATCTGAAAAAATGGAGCAGGGAAGACTACTTTTTTGAAGACGATTCTGGGGGAGATCCCAGCGATTTCTGGAGAAATATCGATCAATCCAGATCTCATTATTGGTTCATATTCACAAGTACTCTCAGATCTGGATACAGAACTAAGTATACTGGCAGAACTTTCAAAAGACTATCCAAAAGAAAATGATATCCGCTCCATGCTCGGTTGACTTCTGATCACGGGGGAAAAAGTAGAGCAAAAAATAAAAACCCTTTCTGGTTGAGAAAGAGCGAAGGTGGCACTCACGAAGATGCTTCTTACTCACCCACATGTGATCGTTATGGATGAGCCGACGAACCATCTCGATCTCCATTCGAAAAATGTTATCAAACAGATGCTCGAACATTTTAATGGGACGAGTATTATCGTCTCTCATGATCGAGATCTTCTCGAGAGTATATCGAATCAGGTTTGGCTTATTCGGGAAGGAAAACTCATAACCTTCTCTGATCCAGAAAAATGATTTGCACAAATTTTTTAAATTTTAGTAAATTTAAAAAATAATAGAATTTCCCCTTTTCCCGTATATACTCTCTCTATCATTCACTCATATATTTTCTATGAAACATATTGAAGACTTTGATTTTAAGGATAAAAAAGTAATCGTGCGAGTGGATTTCAATGCTCCACAAAATGAACAACATCGAGTAATGGATACAACTCGAATATATGGTGTAAAACCAACGATTGATAAGATTATTGCAGATGGTGGATCGGTCATACTTATGACTCATCTTGGTCGTCCAAATGGAAGTCCAAATGATGATTATTCCCTTCGACATATCCTTCCAGATGTTTCTGATGCACTTTGAATGGATGTCAGATTTGTGGCTGATATATTCTGAGAAAAGGCACAAAAGGCTTGCTCTGAGATGGATATGGGGGAGGTCATCCTTCTGGAAAATCTTCGTTTTTCTCCTTTTGAAGAACTCTGAGATCGAACATTTGCAAGAAAGCTTGCAAATTTGGGAGATTTCTATGTGAATGATGCGTTTGGCTCTGCGCATAGATCCCATGCTTCAATCACGGGGATTCCAGAGTTTTTTCCAGAACAAAAATGTTTTGGAATCCTTATGCGCAAAGAAATTGATTCGATTGAGAAAGTATTGAAACACTGAGAACATCCTGTAACTGCCATACTTGGTGGTGCCAAGATATCTACGAAGATTCCAATTATTGAGAATATTCTCCCAGCAATCGACAATCTGATTATCGGTTGAGGGATGGCATATACATTTATCGCTGCACTCTGAGGAAGAGTAGGGGATTCCCTCTGTGAACGTGAACACCTTGATCTGGCCCGAGAGATTCTGAGGCTTGCGGAAGAAAGAGGTATCTCTGTCCATCTGCCGAAAGATTCGATTGTAACCAATGAGTTTCGAAATAATGGAGAAGCAAGGGTAGTTTCATCTGATGATATCGAAGATGGTTGGATGGCACTCGATATTGGTGAACAAGCAATTTCTGAATTTCGTGATGTTATCCTTTCTTCGAAGACAGTTCTCTGGAATGGGCCACTCTGAGTGTTCGAACTTTCGAGTTTTTCAAAGTGAACACAGAAAATCGGAGATACTATTCGAGAAACCCTCGGTCTCGGTATTTTTTCCTTGGTTTGAGGTGGAGATAGTGTTGCCTTTGTAAAACAATATGGGTACGAAGACGCAGTCAGTTATGTTTCTACTGGTGGAGGTGCTATGCTCGAGTTTCTTGAGTGAAAAAGCCTTCCCGGGATCCAAGCAATTCTTAACTAATTCTTTATGATATTATCAAAAAAAATTCGTATTGCCATTAATGGTTTTGGGCGTATTGGAAAAGAGGTATTTCGTGCTTCATTTCTCGAAAAATATCGCAACCAGATCGACGTAGTAGTGATAAATGTGGGACATACACTCGATCTAAAGAATGAAGCCCTTCT
>JAGOMW010000092.1 GCA_017993345.1 Candidatus Altimarinota bacterium
GAATTCTTCCTTCTGGATGAGTTTCATCTTTTCAGAGATCCCTGAGGAGACTTTCCATAAAATTTTGTAAAACAAAATAGTGATCTCGAGTTTCATCTTTTCTTATTTTTTCTCCATTTATTTGCTCTATACTCATTATATATTCTGCTTTCTCTCGCGTAACTTCCGACTGTTTCTGACAACCAAAAGTTCAGAGTATGCAACTAAATAAGACCGTAGATGTGAGAGAAGTTACCTTATTCATTTTTTCATTATACATTTATTTTATATATTGTAAATAATTTTAAAAAAGTCATCCAGAATGGATGACTTTTATGTTCGAAATCTTTTTGCCTCTACTTTTTCCTGAACTTGTTTCCAGAGATCATCATTGATTTCTGCATTATTCCAAGTAATTTCGATATCCTCATCTTCTTCACATTCACCCAGAAACATATAGATCTGAAGAGCTTGTTCGAAGTTTGTTACTTCGATGTAATTTTTCGGAATGTAGGTGAGCTCACTTTTTTCTGGGATAAATCCATTTTTTATAAGTATTTGTTTTACTTCCGCGAGATGTGTTCTTTCGGTAGTGACAATCATCTTTCCATCTTCTTCTCGATAGTCTTGTGCAGATGTTTCTAAGATTACCATCTCAAAAGCCTCCATATCTGATGGAAGTGGAAGGGTAATCTGTCCAATAAAGTCAAAAAGATAGCTTGAAACGGAACCAGTCTCTCAGAGATTTCCACCGTTGGCCGAGAAAATATGCCTCACGCTTGGGGCTGTTCGATTGCGATTATCTGTAAGAGCTCGTACGATCACAGCTACTCATCCAGGAAGATATCACTCATAAAGGACTTCCTCGACTTTTTTAGCATCTTTATCGAGTCCAGCTCAGCGTTTGATTGCTCGTTCGATAACATCCGTGGTTACTCCTGCTTTGCGTGCGTCTGCGAGAGCATCTGCAAGTGTATGATTGATATCTGGATCCGCTCCGCTTTCAGCAGCAATAGCGATCAATTTTGAGTGGATTCCATAAATTTTTCCTTTTGCTTTCGCTGAGGCTTCTTTTTGTCCAGCTACGGTCGGTCCGCGTCACATATTATAAAAGTGTTATGAGAAATAAATCTTATCAAAAATATCAAAAATATCAAAAATATCTTTTTTTTATGTATCTTTTCGTTTTTCTAAAAAATAGATCCACTCCTGGTTCCCAGCTTCTCCAATAAGTGATGATTTTTCTTTTTGCAATATTTCGCAATTATTTTCATTCAAGAATTGTTCCCATTGAAGTAAATATCGATCGATGATTTTTATGTCTTTTGGAACCCCTGTTTTTCTAAGGTTTCCTTTTCCAACCTCAAACTGAGGCTTATAGAGTAGGATTATTTTTGTCTCTGTATTGGTAAAAGATAGAATACTCGGGAGTAACTCAATGAGCGATATGAAAGATGCGTCACAGACGATAACGTCATATGTTTTTCCCTCATTTCCTGTAAAAAGACGAATATCAGTTTGCTCGAAAGAGTGTATCTTTGGTTCATTTCTTAAATTTGAATGAAGCTGATCCGTTCCAACGTCTACTGCATCAATACGAGATGCTCACTCTTCCAGGAGGACCTGAGAAAAACCTCAGGTTGAAGAACCAACATCCAGACAAATAGTATTTTTTATGTCTATTGATTTTCCTATTTCCCTCATATATTCTAGGAATCCAAGGAGCTTTTCTGCGCTCCGTGAGACCCAGTGAATTCGACGATCCTCTTTCATATGAACCGTATCAGATTCTCCTACAAGAAAGGCAGGTTTGATTATTTTTTTCTCGTTCACAAAAACAATGCCCGATTCGATAAGAGACTGTGCACGGTTTCGTGAGAGTTGGTAGTGTTTTGAGAGAAATATATCGAGTCTCATATTATTCAACAGCTTGGATCATAACTTCTAAACAAGCAAGTGCCGTCCATGCAGTGAGGATAAGTCTCGGTTCAAAGATATGAAATGCATACAGTATAAGCATCATAAATCCACCAAGAATACAGAGAATTGCTTGTCGGATACTCGCACCCATAGTTGAAAGGGTAACATCTCAGCGATAATATATTTTTTTGAGGAAGAAAAAAAATCATGAAAGAAAACTCATCCCAGCAAGTCCAAGAGTTGCTCCCATAAGGGAGAATGCGAGTTTTGGATCTGTTTCGGGGTTCATATAAAACAGCAAAAATCCTACCGAAATACTACTCGAGGTGAATATAAGAAGCAGGATAAAATAGTACGGTTTTAGGCTCATAATATTTGACAGAAATGAGTGAATGGGGTATGATCAGAAAAGTAACCACCATTCGTGATTATTCACGACAGTATATTTATTTTTCCTTATTATGAAAGATTTTTTCCGAAGTTATCGTTCTGCAAAACTTCGTTCTTATGGACTTCCCGTTGTTTTTGCTCTTTTTCTTTCTTTTTGAGTCGTTAGCCTCGGAAATGTGAAAGATATGAGTTCTTTGCAGGCAAATGTCCTTTCGAGTACAAGTGAAAAAACATCCATTCCTACTGCTGACCTAATTCTCGATCGTACTGATTCGCAGATAGTGGTACATATGTGAAAAAATGCAGAAGCGGTCGAGAGTCTTACATTTACCCTTCTTGGAGATCCAACAAAGTTCACCGCTCTCACGAGTTCCGATCCATCTGTCACGATTCTTACGAATGAACCAGGCATGTCCCTCGTAAAGGTATCTTTTCCATCAAAAAATCTGACTGCCGGTGAAGTTATCACAAGGCTTCAAGCGACGATTCAGAGTGGTTCAACTCTTGCCGTTACCGATGCATCTTTCCTTAGTGAAGGAACCTCTTATAATCTTTCGGTTCAGGGAAAA
>JAGOMW010000093.1 GCA_017993345.1 Candidatus Altimarinota bacterium
CTTTTGGTTCATAGAAAATGGTATGAATTTCACTATCTGATTCAAAAACTATCTCAGATGAGAGGGATTTTTCAGCATTTTGAAGGTACCAGAAAAAATAATTCAAGCCATATTGTACATCATCTCGGGCAAGCTTGATCGGCATACCCATATCTAAAGTTACACTCTGTGCAAGTGATTCTTTTTCTTGGATCATAAGATCATACATATTTCCAAGAAGCCGTATGCGCTCAGAAATGGGAGTATTCCTCCAATTTTTTTGTGCTCTTTTTGCAGATTGTACAACTTCTAGGATTTCTTCATGAGTTGAGTAAGAAACTTCAGGAGATGGATGAATCGTTTTATAAGAATTCATAATTATAAATCAGAAAATATCTATCCTCGGACCTTCATAGCTTCCAATATTCTCTTCATGGCAACCACATAGGAAGCGGTTCTGAGCATTACATTTTTAGATTCAGACATTTCGAGAACTCATACAAGAGCTGTTTCCATCTTAAGTTTCAGTTTTGTTTGCACCTCTTCTCGGGACCAGAAGTAGTTTGTATTGTTCTGTACCTGTTCAAAATAAGAAACTGTCACGCCTCCAGCATTCGCAAGGATATCTGGAATAACTGGGATATTTTTCGCGAAGAGGACAATATCAGCATCGGGAGTGATTGGACCATTCGCAAGTTCGATGATAAGCTTTGCTTGGATTCTATCAGCATTTTCAGATGTGATCTGATTCTCGAGAGCGGCTGGAATCAAGATATCACAAGAAAGTTCAAGAAGTTCATTATTGGAAATATGTTTTCCTGATTGATATTCTGTGAGAGATTTTTTCTCTGACTTCAATGAGACGATCCGTGAAATATCAAGACCAGACTCATTATAGATCGCTGTTTTCGAATCAGAAGTTCCAACCAATATAGCTCATGTTTTTTCGATCAATTCGATCATATTGAGTCCTGCATTCCCTGCACCCTGTATAACTACCCTCTTACCCTGTAGGGTATCTCATTTTGATTTCAAATACGCCTCAAGTACATAGAGTCCACCCTGAGCAGTCGCCGTATCTCGTCCGAGAGATCCACCAATCGAAAGAGGCTTTCCAGTGAAAGCTCCAGGAGCCCAGTGTCCGACAAGCTTCGAGTATTCATCTACCATCCATGACATGATCTCGCCGTTCGTATTCACGTCGGGCGCTGGTACATCATCGAATGGTCCGATATATTTATAGAGTTTTTGTACCCATCAACGAGAAAGCTGTTCGAGCTCTGTTTTTGAGAGAGTTTTCGGATCGACGATAATCCCCCCCTTCCCCCCTCCGAGCGGAAGATCGAGAGTCGCACACTTGATGCTCATCCAAGTCGAGAGTGCCATCACTTCATCTTTGGTGACATCTTGATGGTAGCGAATCCCTCCTTTATATGGACCGCGAGCCGAGTTATGTTGGGAGCGATATCCAGTAAAATTCTTAAGAGTACCGTCATCCATCTTAACAGGAATAGAAACTTCGATCACACGATCTGGAGAAAGCAGGATCGGAAAAATATCATCATATTGCCCACTCAGGAACGTATAAGCCGTCTTCATCTGAGTACGAGCTGATTCGAAAGGATTATTTTGTGACATATGGTATACTTAGAAATTAAAGTAGAGGAAGTATATTCTTTTTAAAAAAGAAAGTCAAAAAATAATGAGAATAATTCTCATTATTTTTAATAAAATTTATTTTTTAGATTTTTTCAGTGACTTTTGGACCGTTTTCAGTGATTTTTTGAGTGCTTCCATTCCCTGATCAATCTCAGCATACGTGATCACGATCGGTGGTTCAATACGAGAAGTAATTGAGCTGTTCAGTGTTCCAGCAATCAGTACTCCATTTCGAAATAATTCTGCTGTCACAGCATAACCGATCTCAGCAGAGTGAAAATGCTGAGCAAGAAGAAGACCCTTTCCAGTGATTTTTTTGTAGATTTTTGGGTATTTTTTGGCAAGTTTCTGAAGCTTTCTCATCATATATTCCCCCTTTTCTTCGGCAAGTTTCGGAAATTTATCACGAAGGGCAATATGGAGTCCTGCGATCGCCGCACTACAAGCAAGCGCCCCACCTCCGGTTGTGGTTGTATGGATAAACGGATTTGGACTCATCATACACTGCCAGATTTTCTCTGTCGAGACAAATGCAGAAATTGGCATCACTCCACCACCGAGTGCCTTCCCCATAGTCATGATATCTGGAACAACTCACCAGTTATCTACTCACCAAAACTTCCCAGTACGTCCAATCCCCGTCTGAACTTCATCAGCAATAAGGAGAACTCCATGTTTTTGGGTCGCTTTTCTTATACGTGGCCAGAAATCATCAGGCGGAACGACTGCACCCGCTTCTCACTGAATAGGTTCCATCATCACTGCAGCAATCCCAATTCCTACTTCATCACATATCTGAAGTTGACGTTCTACGGCTTCAGCATCTCCGAAAGGAACGTGATAGACTGGACCACCATAAAGTTGACCGACTGGTTCACGATAGTCTTTTTTTCCGATCATCGAGAGAGATCCCATCGTTTTTCCATGAAATGCCTTGGTTGCGACGATAAACCCAGCTTTTTTTGTATACATCTTCGCGAGTTTGATCGCTCATTCATTGGCCTCAGTTCCACTTCCTGCAAAAAAACAATACTTCAAATCCCCAGGTGTGATATCTGCAATCATCCGAGCTAAGACTCCTCGAAGTGGATCGATGAGTTCTTGTGATGGCATGGGATTATGAAGAAGCTGAGAATGCACCGCTTCGATCACTTCAGGATGGGAC
>JAGOMW010000020.1 GCA_017993345.1 Candidatus Altimarinota bacterium
TTCTGGAACAGTAATTACCTGTTCACGAATATCTACCTTCTGGATTGATTGGATACCAGGAATAACAAAACTCAGTCCAGGACCAGTCGTACTTGTATATCTTCAGAGAGTTTCTTTGAGTCCAACTTCACCTTGATTAATCTTTCGAACTGAAAAAAGAATAGCAAAACCGAGTATAATAAGGAGTGTAAAAATACCTGACATAGTTTTTGTTGATAAAAAATTAAAAACACTATAATCATACAGTTTATAAAAAAAATGCAAGCAGAAGAGAGTTTAGAACTACCTTACTTATAATAACTCCATTGTATTATGATCAATATTGTTGCCATCGGGGGTGGAGCCGGAACATTTAATGTTCTCTATGGACTTAAAAAAAAGAAAGAATACAATCTTTCTGCAATTATTTCTGTTGCAGATAATGGAGGTACAACTGGATCCATAAGAGATAAATACTGAATCCTTCCTCCTGGTGATATGCGAAGAGCCATCGCTGCCCTTGCAAAAAATACAGATATGGTTCGAAAATTGTTCGAATATAGCTTTAAAGACGAAGAATGAGTAATAGGATCAAATAAAATCGGAAATATCCTCCTCACAGCTCTGGTTGATATAGGTGGTAGTTATGAGAAAGGGCTTGATATTATGTGCACTATGTTCGATGTATGAGGTCGGATAATTCCAGTAACACTCGAGGATATTCATCTTGGTGTTCGATTTGAGGATGGTACAGAAGTAATCGGTGAGAAAAATATAGATATCTCTGATAAAAATCCTGGGGAACGCACTCATAATATTGACCAAGATATTACGGATGCTTGGCTTGTGGGTGGAGAATGAAATATCAATCCAAGAGCTCGAGAAGCTATACTTAATGCAGACTACATTATCCTTGGTCCTGGCGATCTCTATACAAGCATTGTTCCAAACCTTCTTTCTAAATGAATGAGTGAAACACTCCATGCAAGCAAAGCAAAAATCATATACGTATGTAATGCTATGACGAAGCGTGGGGAAACTACAAATATGGAAGTGATCGACTTCATAAATACGATCGAAAGATATACAGAGCCGAGGGATCTTGACTATGTAATCGTGAATAATGGCTACATAGATGATGAAATTATTCAGAAATATAAAGAAGAGGAGAATAAACGACCTCTAAAAATAAAAGACTATACCCAATTTCTCGGGAAATCATACAAAGTGATCGAGAGAGATATCGTCAATGATGATGACTTTGTAAGACATGATCCATATAAGCTTGCAAAAATTATCGACGATATTGTAGAAGGATGGATTAAATAATAAAAAGACCCTATCAGGGTCTTTTTTTAGAGAAAATCTTTTTCAAAAAGTAATTCTATAACAGTTCGATAATCAAAAGCAAGAGGAAGCGTAATTGCTTCAGAATAAACAAACCAAGCATATCCATCACACTCATTTTCTTGAAGACAAATATTTCCAGAATAGGTACCAAGAAAACGGTGTGCCCTACGTTTTTCTTTTCAATAATCCAAAACAGAAGTCTGAAAGAGTTCGGTTGGAGTAAATTTCAATCCAACTTCCTCATGAATCTCTCGAATAACTGTCTCTTCTAGAGTCTCACTTTCTTCACACCTTCAACCAGGAAGTGTCCAATATCCAGGAAATATGGAGACACTTTGACTTCTCTTTGTGAGAAGGATTTTCTTATTTTTTATAAGAATTGCAGAAGCAGTATATTCCATAGAAATGAAAATTAAGCATCCTTAACGACTATGGAAAGCATTTTATTGGGAATAAATATTTCTTTTACAAGAATCTTTCCTGTAATCCACTTCTCTATATCTGGATCAGCATGAGCGAGAGCGGAAACCTCATCTTGTGCCACCCCATTCAGACATGTAAGAGTCCCTCGGAGTTTTCCATTTACCTGAACAGCGATCGTTACATCATCATCGATCAACATAAATTCATCATATTCTGGCCATTTTTGGACATATATTGAACCATTATTGTTCATAATATTCCATAATTCTTCTGCCATATGCGGAGCAAACGGATGGAGAAGAATAGAAAAACTTTCTTTCCACTCTTTTTGAAACTCTTCATCAGTAGGAAGTCACTCATTCAAAAGAATCATCAAAGATGAAATCGCTGTATTAAATTTATAATCAACTATATCTTCTCCTACTTTTTTAACTGTCTTATGAAGAAGTTTCATTGTTTTCATCTCATCCTTGGCAAGTTTCGGGCGCTCTGTATAGAGGGCATATATACGATCAAGAAATCGTCTCACACCCACAATTGCCTCCGTATTCCATGGTGCTGGATCAACAAAAGCTGCCATACTCATTTCATAGAGTCTAAGTGTATCTGCACCATACTCCTCTACTATATCATTTGGATTGATTACATTTCCTTTTGATTTCGACATTTTATTACCATCTGGCCCGAGGATCAGTCCAACATTGGTAAGCTTCTGAAATGGCTCAATTGTTGGAACAACACCGATATCAAACAGTACCTTGTGCCAGAAACGAGCATAGAGAAGATGTAGTACTGCATGCTCCGCCCCACCAACATATTCATCTACATTCCCCCAATATTCGAGTGCCTCCGGAGATGCAAAAGCACTTTGGTTTTTATTATCCATATAACGAAGATAATACCAACAACTTCCTCCCCACTGGGGCATAGTGTTGGTTTCACGTTTTCCAGAAAGATTTGTTGCAAGATTTATATTCACCCAATCAGGAAGTGTTGCTAATGGAGACTGACCATCCCCTGCTGGCTCATATCGATCAACCTCTGGAAGCATCAGAGGAAGATTCGGATCAATAATAATCTTCGAATAGATTCCATCGTAAATAGGAGAAATGACCTTTCATCCAATGACGAGTTCTCTAACTTTTCCATGAGAACACAGGGTTGATGGATTGATACATTCAATAGGTTGTGATTTCAAAACATATGCAAGAGTCGGATCGGTCGCTTCAGAAATATCTGAAATCCGAGGCAGTGAAGCAACTACTTCATTATCAAGATGAATGAGCGGAATCGGCTCCCCCCAATACCTCTGACGAGAAAAGAGCCAATCACGGAGTTTATAATTCACTTTTTTCTTCCCAAATCGTCCTGTATCTGCTTTTTCTGAAAGAACTTTCCGAGCTTGTTCTGATGAAATGTTGTCCAATCAAATAACCTCTCCATCATTTCCATAGCTCTTTTTCCAAGCATCTAAGGAAAAATCCTCATCCACCAAAATACTCTGTTTTATGGGAAGATGATATTTTTTTGCAAACTCAAAATCCCTTTCATCATGAGCTGGAACAGCCATCACGGCACCAGTTCCATAATGACCAAGCACATAATCAGCTATCCAAAGAGGAACTGATTCTCAGGTATACGGATTTATCACGTGTGATCCAGTGAAAACTCCAGTTTTCTCAGAACCATCTTGGGTTCGGTCAAGATCTGATTTACTCTTCACATCAGCAATATAACTCTCACATCTCTGACGATGATCTGGAGTTATAAATACTTCAACATTTGGATGATCTGGAGCAAGAACTGCATAGGTCATACCATAAACGGTATCTATACGAGTCGTATAAACAGAAATAAACTTGGACTCGTCGTCTGATTTTTTCATCTCGAATTCGCATCCTTCCGATTTTCAGATCCAGTTTCTTTGCATTTCCTTGATCCCTTCTGGCCAGTCAAGTCCATCAAGATCGGTTATAAGACGATCTGCATACTGGGTGATCGCAAGTACCCACTGACGGATTGCACGGCGCTCGACCGTACTTCCACATCTCTCACAAGTTCAATTTACTACTTCCTCATTTGCAAGTCCAGTCTTACAACTCGGACAATAGTTTATCGGAAGATCTTGTTCATAGGCAAGTCATTTCTTAAAAAGTTCTAGAAATATCCACTGAGTCCACTTATAGTACTCAGGATCAGTTGTATCAACCATACGATCCCAATCATAGGAAAATCCAAGTGCCTTCAACTGTTCAGTAAAAACACCGATATTATGAGCTGTAGTCACTTTTGGGTGTGTTCCAGTTTTTATTGCGTAGTTCTCAGCAGGAAGACCAAATGCATCGAATCCCATAGGATGGAGCACATTGTATCACTTTGCATGATAAAAACGTGAAACAATATCTGTCGCCGTATATCCTTTCGGATGCCCCACATGGAGACCGGCACCAGATGGATATGGAAACATATCGAGGATATATTTTTTAGGTTTTAAATCGGTAAAAGGGGGATTTTTGGTTTCAAAAATAGAGTTTTCATCCCAGTATTTTTGCCACTTTTTTTCGAGAGAAGTATGATCGTAAGCCATAAGGAATAGATAAATATAATGATATTTCTAGTATAGAGAATCGGAAAGAAAAGACAAAAAAAAATCCCCAATTTCTCAGGGGTTTCTTAAAAAAGAAGACGTCTTATTTTGTAAGAGAGTTCATTACCCAAGTTACAATAGAATATGCAAGCCACATTACTACGATACCGATCACCACCTGGATAATCGTTGTCTTTGATTTTTTCATTTTTTCTTCATCACCACCAGCAGTCACGAGTTGGAAACCAGCCCAGAGAACGTATCCAACAGCGATAATCGTCACAAATCCAAGAACATTTTGGATAAATCCAATAATTGCATTTTCTCCACTACCAGCACCAGGATTGAGTGATGATGCACGGTCTTGACCAAAAAATCCCTTTGAATCAGTAACCGTAGTTGCACCTGCAGCGAAGCTATTTTCTGCAACAAGGAGAGAAGCCATAAGTGTATAAAAACCTTTTGTAAATGTCATATTCAGAAAAAGATAAGAAATAAATTGACTTAGCAATCATAGCACTCCTCTGAAAAAAAGTCAAAAATTTTTATAAGAAAAAATATACTTTCTCTAAAAATGATTTATAAGTAGCAATCTGATCTTATTTTTTCATGAAAAAATCACCTCCTGACCGAGGTGATTTTATTAAAGCTGTATGAAAAGATATTCATGAGTCAACCTGACTCTCTTTTCTGTTGAGTTAGGCAGCCACACTTGTATCCTCTGTCACTGTAGGAGCTACAGAAGCAGTAATAGATACAGAAGATGGACGCTTTACCTCGAGAACATACGGAAGAAGAGCCATATAGCGAGCACGTTTGATGGCATTCGCAAGCTTCTTTTGATTCGAAAGAGTAACACCACTATAATAACGAGGAACAATACGATTGAATTTTGTAAGATACTTCTTCAGAAGTGTAACATCTTTATAATCAATCACCTTGATTCCTTCTGCATCGATAGGGCAAACTTTTTTTGTCTTTTGAGCCATAATGTGGAAGTTAAAAGGAGAAATAAAAAATGGAAGTTTCAGAAACTAGAACTTATCAGTTTCAAGATCAGAGAAATCATCAAAATCTTCAGAAACTAATTCCTCAGAAACATCTTCCCTTTTAGAAAGGAAGATAAGTTGACCAACGACTACCTCGGTTTTATGGAGTTTTGTACCATCTTCTTTATCGATGATACGAGTCTTCAGTCTTCCTTCGATATACACGAGTTTTCCTTTTGTAAGAAATTGTTCTGCGTGATCAGCAAGAGGTCCCCAGGCAACACAATTGGTGTATTCTGCTTCATTCATTGCTTCACCATTTGGTGATTTATAATAACGATTGGTTGCAACTGTAAAAGTGGCAATTTTTTTATCCGCAAGTGCGCCCGTCGTTTTTATAAATGGATCTTTTGTGACGTTTCCGATAAGAATAACTTTATTGATCGTTCGCATAAGTGAAAGAAAAAGGATAAGAATTAGTCTTCGATTTTCGAGAACATATAACGCCAAATATCTTTCTTGATATTAAAAGCATTCGATGTAGCGAAAAATCCATCTTTTCACTCACTTTCGAGAGTATAAAGAAGGTAAAAACCATTCTCAGAACCACGTATGCGGTAAGCAAGACGATGTTCTCCTGGGTGTGCAGTGTCTACGATAGTAGCACCTGCTTCTTTGAGCTCACTCTCGATACTATCGACCAAAACGGCACGATCTGCATCTGTAAGAGATGGGTTCAAAATCATCATGAGGGAGTATTTTCTCATAAATCCTATGGGTTAAGTATCTTACCGCGAACGGCAAGAAGGATATAAAAGCCTATAAAAAGAAATTATAATATTTTTTCACTACTGACCAAGTGGTAAATAAATATCGTTAGTTCTTTTTTAAAGCGTGCGAATTATATGAAAAAGAGAGGGAAAGGCAAATAGAAATTCCTGTTTTTTATTTGCCCTCAAAAGAATCATTTTATGTACATAAAATGAAGGAATCTAGATAGGCTGGGGAAGTAAAAATTCTTTACCCATAAAATCATATTTTAGCAAGGAAAAGATTTTGCAAGAAAAGAAAATATAGACTAAGATAGCCTTACATCAAACAACTATTATTTTCATATTTTTTTATGGCTCGATCAAAAGTACAGCTCTCACCTCGCCTTCATGAGCTTTTTTGAGAAATGGATGAACAAAACATCAGCAGAAAACTCATCAAAAAACTTCTTCAGTACAATATGAAGTATGAAGAGATAACAAAGGTAATCCTTTCCCATACGGAAAGAGCTTTTCTTGATGCACGACTCATCACACTCGAGGAGTACTACCAAGATATGCAAAAAGCGGGACAAAGTGAAATTACTTCGTTCCTAGAAAATCTCCCTGCATTCGAAGAAACAAAAGAAAAGACAAAGTAGTCTTTTCTTTTTATGAAATAAATTCTAAAAAAAATCTCTCCAGACTTTTGGAGAGATTTTTTAATTATTTCAATTATTTTGTATCTTTGAAAGTGAATTTTACATGCTTTCGAAGTTTCTTATCATATTTCATAAGACTGAGTTTTTCTCCAGCAGGAAGATTTCGCTTTTGTACGGCATAAGTATACCAAGCAAGACCGCTTTCTGATTTTCCAGTTTGAAATGTTGTTTTTCCTTTTGACATATATTGAAAATTTAATAATGAATTTCGATTTATAAGAAGCGTAAAACCGAAGATTGACTGTATCATATAGAAATATTTTATTTTGCAAGTTTTTCTCTCCTTCTTTTTGCTTTTTCGCCATTTTTTTATATAGTTTAATCAATTCTGATTTATGGACATTCTTCCATTGCAGACATAATTTCTAAATTCTAAGCTGTAAAAAATGTTTATCGATGAAGTACAAGTAAAGTTCAAAGCCGGAAAATGAGGAAACGGAACGATTTCTTGGAGAAAAGAAAAATACATTCCAAAAGGAGGTCCCTATGGTGGTGACGGAGGAAACGGAGGAAATATTATCCTTCTTGCTACTCCCCATGAGACCACCCTTATGGACTTTCGTCATAAAAAAATTATCAAAGCCGAAGAAGGAGAACGCTGATGAACTCAGAATATGCATGGAAAAAGTGCAGAGAATCTCATAGTAGAAGTTCCTGTTGGAACTCTCGTATCTGACGCAGAAACGGGTGAAGTCATTGCTGATCTCAAGTTTGCACATCAGAAATTTATCCTCTGTCGTGGGGGACGATGAGGATTTGGGAATGCTCATTTTACTGCATCTACAAGACAAGCACCAAACTTCGCAGAACTCGGTGATGTTGGTGAAGAAAAACTCGTTCGTCTCGAACTCAAGCTGGTAGCCGATGTTGGTCTTATTGGTCTTCCAAATGCTGGAAAATCAACACTCATCCAAGCTATTACGAATGTTCGACCGAAAATTGCTCCCTATCCATTTACCACTCTTGTGCCAAATCTTGGAGTCATGGAGCATAAGGGTCGGGCGCTCGTCATAGAAGATGTTCCAGGGCTGATAGAGGGAGCAAGTGAAGGAAAAGGGCTCGGAGACCAGTTTCTCCGTCATATAGAAAGAACGGAAATTATCATCCACCTTCTTGATGCGAGTCTCGGAGAAGAAGAAATGATAAAGAATTATCAGATTATCCGAAAGGAACTCGAAAACTGGGATAAGGAATATACAAAAACAGCTTGAGAAATCGAGGAAGAACAAGTAGAGCAAAAATCAACTGGAAAAAAAGTGCAGTATTCAGCTATTTCTGAAAAAAAAGAACTGATCATCTTCTCAAAAGCAGACCTCATCGATCCAGAGATGCTTCTAGAAATGAAGGATAATTTCGAGAAAGAAACTGGAAAAAAAGTAGCCCTTACACTTTCTGCTGGTGCATATATGCGCATCGATGAACTGATGGACAGTCTCATAGAGCTCATCCCAGAAAAGATAGACCTGACTCCCATCCTTCGAGAAGGGGCAGACGGAATTATGGAAGAAATCATCCCAGATCATATTCCAGAAGTAGAGAAACAAACCATTCCTGGAATGCGATTTTATGATTTGAAGAAAGCAAATGATCCGAAAAGATGTTCCATAAAAAAACTCGAAACGGGGGATTTTGAGATCACTGGAACTCGTATCGAGGAGATTGTACGAATGACGGATACGAAGAATATAGACGCAGTAAATCGTGTCTATGATGTTCTCGAAAAACTCTGAGTTATGCGAAAACTTAAGCTTCAAGTTAGTGAAGATATGATGAAAGAAGGAACTGGATTCTTCGAATGAGAAGATGATTTTGAGATTCCATCAGTTTGGATTAGTGGAAAAAAATTCCCACTCGAAGGACTCATATTTATGAAAGAATAAAAAAAACCTCCAAATTGGAGGTTTTTTTTATTGTATAGCTATGTATACTTTTTCTCAAAGTACTCTTCGATAATACTTATAAACTCCCTTCCAACTGTAAATATATCACGTCATTCGAGAGATCGATAAAGAACACCTTGAATGTATATCTGAAGCTGTGGAGCTTCTGCATCACCAGGAATAAATATGCCAATATCTGCATTTTTTGCTTCCCCTATACCATTCACAATACACCCCATAACCGCGATATGAGTTTTTTCGAATCAAGTATATTTTTTAGACCATTCTGGCATTTTGGATTCAATACGTTCACGAACATATTTTGCAAGAATCTGAAACTTATCAGAACTGGTTCGTCCACAACCTGGACAACTCACAACCTTCGGAATAAAAGAACGGAAACCCATAGATTGTAATATATCACGACAAACACTCACTTCCAGGGAACGCTTGGCACCTGGCTCTGGTGTTAGTGATGCTCGAATAGTATCACCAATTCCCTGTTCGAGAAGAATAGAGAGTGCTGCACTTGTAGCAATTATGGAAGAGAGCCCACCCCCCGCCTCAGTCAGCCCGAGATGGATTGGATAGGAGCACAGTGGTGCAAGACGCTCGTATGCAAGTATCATGGATTGCAGATCAGACATCTTTACAGATATAATTATTTGATCTTCAGGAAGACCCCATTCAATCGCCTTTTTTGCAGATAAAATAGCAGATTCAACCATCGTATTTATGAAAACCTCTTCGATACTTTTCGGATATGGAAGCTCTTTATTTATTTCAATATTTGCATCTAAAAGGGACTGATCGAGCGAACCACCATTTACACCAATACGTATTGGCTTTTTATATTTAACTGCATACTCCACAAATTTTTGAAAATTGAGATCTTGCTTCTCTCCCTTTCAGACATTTCCAGGATTCACTCGGTACTTGGCAAGAGCTTGAGCCATTTCTGGATATTTCTCAAGGAGAATATGTCCATTGAAATGAAAATCTCAAACGATCGGGATATTGTATCATTTTTCGGAAAGGACTTGAATAATTTCTGGAACTGCTTTTGCAGCTGAGTCATCATTAACCGTAATACGAACAACCTCAGAGCCAGCATCAACCAACTCGATAATCTGAGAGACAGTCGCATCTATATCACGAGTAGGAGTATTCGTCATCGACTGTATAACAATCGGATGATCTGATCCAAAAGGAATATGTCACACCAGAACGGTATGGGTTTTTCGACGAGAAGAAAGCATAGAAAAAATCAAATATCGTGTAGTATAAGAAAAAGCTCTCTCTAGCAAACTTTTTTATATATCAAATTTCGGGAACTAAATATCCATTAGCATATTCACTCGATCGTGATCTCGTATACAGCGTTGTGCTTTTTCGAGTGAATCTCCGATTGCATTCGAAAAACCACTTTCTTCATCCAGTGCAAGAATATATCGATATCAGGTATCGAGAGTCATCATTCGGATGTAATTCGGGAGAG
>JAGOMW010000094.1 GCA_017993345.1 Candidatus Altimarinota bacterium
CCCCAGGAACACTCTCATCTCCAGCATCGTTATCTGCATTTCCATTCCAGTCCATATATTGCAAAGCATATTCCCCATAACGCTGAAACTTCCCTGACTGATTTCTACTACTATCATTAAATCATGCATCGATACATCATCCAGTTCACATCCGCGAACCATTACCACTTCTACAGAGGTAAAATCCGGATCCATAGTTTGCTGTACCGATTACTCCTCCCTCTCCATAATTTCCATACCCAGTCGGGAGTGTGTAGTGACCATCAGTGATACCTGTTCAGACAATCTTTCTGTTCCAGTATTCTTCATAATCCAGAGTTCCACCGTCTTTTATCCTCGTGGCAAGGCTTTCTGAGAAAAAATAAAGTTCTTCAAGAAGCGTGATTCGATTCACACTTCGAGTACGGGCAATCGTGATATTGGCAACACTGTCGAGAACAGTAATCATTATGAGTGCAAATATGACCATTCCGATCATCAGTTCTAAGATCGTAAAACCTTTTTTATTTTTTGGATACATCTTGAGGGGGGTTTCGCTTATGGGAAATAAGAAATGCAAGAGGAGTGAAGCAGGCTTTTCCGATACCTATACCCGTGGGTTTTTCATAAAATTTTTTGGGACCAAGATGCCATATATGATGAATCCAAGAAAATAGGATTCCATCTTTCGAGAGAGGTTTTTTATACAGCAGCATTTTGAGAGAGCTGACAGATTTTTCGAAGAAATCAGACATCAGTTCTAAAAAAATGAGATAGATATTTTGAGAAGAATCTCGCATATTAACTTGAAAAAATGAGATATATTCGTAATGTTCTTTGAACTAAAATTCACCTGGATCTCAAAATTTTTGTATCTGAAAATTCACATACATTCTATCTTCTTACTCCATTTATATTATGGATTATATACGAAATTCAAAAAACAGAAAACTAAAAACACAGATTCTTCAGTTTTTCTCTCGTATAACGTTTTGATCATATCGGTTGGGGGTATCTTGAAAGGGGATACTTTTTTGTAATCTTGGACTTTTAGTATCTCTTTTTTTCCCTTGGATGAGACTTGTATATATGGATGGAAGTACTCATAGTATTTCGGCATTTTCTTCATTCACCGGATTTTTAGGATATGGGATTATCGTGTGAGTGATTTTGACCTGATTTTTTCTCTTATCTCATTCTAAGAAGGAACATCTAAGAGCCTATGTTCCTTTCCGACTTTCTGATGCGCAAGCGATTGTTTTTATAAACTCTATGATGCTGACGGCTCTTATACATTTTTTATTGCAATCATTGATTTTTCAAAATTTTGCAACGCAGATATATGTACTTTTTGGATGCAAGTTTTTTTTAACCTTCTCGATTCTCCTGATAATTCTTTCTTATTTTTTTTCCAAAAGTGAGAAAGAAACTTTTTCTACTATGAGTTATCTGGATAAAAAAGATGGAAATCAATTCGATGAATACAAGGATATAATCGAATGAGATATTCCTCAAAAGAGTGGAAGAGCTTCAGATAAAAATATGACCCTCCCTATTTAAACTTGACTTTCTTCAAAAAACTCTATTATTCGACTATAAGGAATTCGTAGTAGATATACTTTTTTCTCCTTTGCAATTGACACTTTTTTAAAAATTTGCTCTTGTAAATCCTTACTTACACATAACTTTAACCATCACTCTTATGAGTACTTCCTTTGATGTTCAAGGCATTTTTCACGGAATTCTTCATTCTCTTGCAGAGAAAGAACGTACAGTGATTGCCCGTCGTATAGGGCTTGATGGATGAAATCGTGAAACGCTTCAGGAGATTGGGGATACATATGGAATAACACGTGAGCGCGTTCGACAGATTGAAGATGTGTGAATTAAGAAAATTGGACGTATTATCCGTTCAAGTCCACTTTTATCCATTCAAGAGGCTGGAGAAAATATCCTCAAAATGCATGGAGGAGTGATGACCCGTGATCGACTTATCAATGCTATTATTGCAGAACTTGGTTTTACAGAAGTGGTAAATGAAAGTATTATCGATGTTCTTCTTCAAGCAAACTTCAATCTTCAACGATCAAAACCACAACTTGGAACTCGCACATATTATCATTTTCCTGATATTCAGAAAAAGCAGATCGAGTCGATTCATAAGGAAACAGTAAAAATACTCAAGAAAAAAGGTGATATCATAGAGAATGTCGTTCTCTATGAGATGGTAAAAATCAATCTCTTCTCTTCTCTTGGAAAGATAGAACCAGTTATGGTTGATGCAGTAGTTGATATTTATTTTGATCTTGTTAAGGGGGAAGAAAAGTTTGTGGGTCTTGAGAAGTGGAAGATTCTTAATCCTGCAACCCTTAAGGATAAGGCTGTCTATTCGCTCAAGAAGGCAAAAGAACCGATGCATTTTCTTGATATTGCGAATGCAATCACTGAACACTTCAAAGAACCAGTAAAAATATCTACAATTCATAATGAATTGATTCGAAATTCAGAATTTGTACTCATTGGTCGTGGAATCTATGTTCTGAAAGATTGGGGGTATAAAGATGGAACTGTTCTTGATGTGATTCTCGATATTTTTCAGAAAATGAAGGTCCCACTTTCTACTGAAGAAATCACGGCAAAGGTTCTCAAGATTCGTAAGGTAAAAACTACGACAATCTATATGAATCTTCAGAATAAAAGGTATATTGAGAGAGTTGGTCGAAATCTCTATCAAGCAAAAGGTATGTAAAAAAATCTCCTTA
>JAGOMW010000021.1 GCA_017993345.1 Candidatus Altimarinota bacterium
GCACCATCTCTTGCGAGAAGTGTTTGGTGAGTGAAGTTCACCGTGTTGTGAAGGAGATAGATGTATCTTAGCAGGATATGAAAATTAAGTCAAAAAAAAACACCGAAATATCGGTGTTTTTTTGAGAGTTCTATTATACTCGGATTTTTTTCACGATTTCCCCGTATCGTTCGTTCTTTTTGGTAATATTTTTTCCATTCAAGAGAAGTCACATAAGGATCAAAATCGGACCAAAGAACCCAAACCAGTTATCCGTAGAAAGGGAAAAAGGAGTATCAGGAGTGGTTGTCTGTAGGGTACCAATTTGTATTTCTCCAGAAATTGTCTGGTTTATAGCTGCTGGTGTTATCGGCGGCATATCGTCGATGATGAATAAAGAGACAAGAAGAAATGTTATCCCGATTCCTACGATTGTCCATTTCCAGATTTTTTTACGGAAAACACCAGGATCAAAAATACCTCGAATAAGACCAATCAGTGGAAAAATATAGAGACCATACTTGAGTTCGTTCGGGAGTCCGAAGTTTACTTTTGTTACCCCAAGTCCGAAAGTGATCACGAGGATGAGTATGAGTGAAAAAACAATTCGTACAATACGAATGTTTTTATCACTTGGTTTTTGTGCGAGTTTTGTGAGAGTTTTGATCATAGGTATATATTTTAGAGCTCCATGAGTATAGAGAAAAGAAATAAGAATTCAAATCAAAAATTTGGAAAAAAAGGACTCTCTTATATAATCTGGACATGACTCGCAAAAAAACTACGACGCACGCTCCGATGATGACTCTCGAGCTTCAAAATATTATTGCTGGGGGACTTCTCGTCACGCTTGGTGTTTTTATGTTTCTTTCGACGAGTGAGAATTCTATCGTTTGATACTATCTTTCTCTCGTTTGAGAGAATATATTTGGAGATTCTTTCAGGTGGATATTTTCCCCGATCGTGGTACTACTATGAACGATGATCCTCGTAAAAAAGGCATCTTGGTCAGCTTCTAGATTTACGGGACTTATTCTCTATTTTATTTCTCTTACATCTTTGGTTGGTGCGTATCAGGGAAGTTTGATTGGTTTTTTTGACCTTCATATTCAGGCAACTGCTTTTTTCGGAAGTCAGGCAATGGTACTGATTTTTCTCGTTATGTTTTTTGCGAGCCTCTATATGACCGTTCGTATTTCTTATCGTACTCTTCTTTCGAAAGCAAGATCTTCTATCCCTTCACTCAGATCTTTTCGTGATGCAGTACTCCCTCCAGATGAGGAAGAGGAAAGTACCTCTGTAAAAAAAGGAAAAGTCGACTCTGAGTATAAGAAAAAAGCAGAAGAACTCGAAAGGAAGCTTGCGAATATACAGAAATCGAAAAAACAAGCAGAGGTACCGGAAGAAAAAACGAATCCACTTCCTTCAGGAAAGCAGATACTTGCTAATGCCTTTTCTGGACTGACTAAGAAAGTTCCGATCGAAACTCCAGATGGGAAGGTGATCGAACACAAAAATACACAGAAATCAGTTGATTTTGGTTCTTGGGATTTTCCGAGTCTCAAACTTCTAAATACTATCGAACATAAGAATCTCGTTTCTCCACAAGAAGTTGAGGAAAAAGCTCTTATTATCCAGAGAACATTTCTTCAGTTTGGTATCGATGTGGAGATGGAAGGGGAGTGTGTCTGACCAACCGTTATTCAGTATCGTCTCCATCCATCAGAGTGAGTACATCTCACAAAACTCAAAAATCTCAAAGATAATCTCACGCTCGCACTAAAGGCAAAAAGTATCCGTATCCAGGCACCAATTCCTGGACTCTGACTCGTTGGAATCGAAGTTCCAAATGAGAAACGTGATACTGTCGGAATCAAGGAAGTTCTCGAAGATAAGAATTTTACGGGACATAAGTCAAAACTCGCACTTGCTCTCGGAAAAGATATCAATGGTGACTTTATTGTCGGGGATCTTGCAAAAATGCCACACCTCCTAATTGCTTGACAAACTGGATCAGGAAAGTCTGTAGGAATGAATGGATTTATCCTCTCGATGCTCTATAAAAACACTCCATCAGAGCTTCGTATGATTATGGTGGATCCGAAGCAAGTGGAGCTTGGTATTTATGATGGTATCCCACATCTCCTCACTCCCGTGATTAACTCTCCAGATAAGGCACTGAATGCCCTTAAATGGTCTGTAGCTGAGATGGAAAGAAGGCTTGGAGTGTTTAAGTGAGTGAATGCTCGAAATCTCGAAGAATATAATGCTAAGGTGACAGGGAAAGATTGTATGCCGGTGATTGTTATTATTATCGATGAGCTTGCTGATTTGATGATGAGTGGAAATAAAAAAGAGGTAGAAGCGAGTATTACTCGTATCGCACAGAAAGCTCGTGCTGCTGGTATTCACCTCATTCTTGCAACTCAGCGTCCTTCTGTAGACGTTATTACTGGGTTGATCAAGGCTAATGTTCCTTCCCGTGTAGCCTTCACGGTTGCTTCAAATATTGACTCTCGTACTATCCTTGATTCGATTGGTGCTGAAGATCTCCTTGGACGTGGTGACATGCTCTATTTTCCGACAGGGGCAATGATGGCAAACCGTCTCCAGTGAGTTCTCGTTGAGACTGATGAGGTCGAACGCGTGGTAAATCATATAAAACGCACGATCGATCCAGCCATGCTCGAGGACATCTATGATCACTCGATCATAGAATGAGATCGTGGAAACTGGGAGGGGAGTGTTGGAGGGGATAATTCTGGAAATAGTTCTTTTGAAGAGGATCCAAAAATTATCGAAGAAGCTATAGAGCTCGTTCGTTCTTCTGGAAAGTGTAGTACTTCAATGCTCCAGCGTCATTTGAAGCTCTGATACGGACGTGCAGCACGAGTAGTGGATATCCTTGAGAATCTCTGAATTGTTGGTCCTGCTGATGGAAGTCGCCCAAGAGAGGTTATTGGTTAGGACGATCCTCGTCTATAATTTTTTGGACAAGTAGGGATGCTTTTGGAATTTGTACTTCTTTTCTAATTCCAACTTGCGTATAAAATGTATCCATTATATCTTTCGGTAATTCTTCTATTCTCTTTCATTCAAAGTTCTTTTTTAGTTCTCAAATAATACCTCAAAATCCGTGTTCTTCAAAAAGAGTCATCTTTTCCATAGAGAAATCATCACAAATATTCACTATCAACTCTCACCAATTTATTTTTTCTTTATTTGGCCAAAGTATAGCTTCTGATGGGACATTTTTCTGCCAAAAACCAAGACATATGCAAATAAGTAAAATCCGAAACAAAGGAGTATCTCTTTGTGATAATTTTGAGGCGAGTAAGTGATATCATCTATGGAGGCAGTATGTTTTTGTGGTGAAAATATACTCTCAAAAAAGATCCCCATCATTTTCATCTGATAATTTATAGACTGATTTTTGTGGAAGGTTCACTATACCAACATCCTCTAAAAGATACTCATCATATTCCGAATTGGCTATAACGAGTAGAATAAGTGTTTTTTGAACTGTATTGAGCTCATCTTTTTCAAACGCAGAAAAATTAATATTATCCTCACTCACGCTTATTTTTGAATTGGTAGAGTTTGGTGTGTATATTTGATATGAGAGATGGAGTATAATATCATTAATAAATCTATCAATTCTCTCCTGAGTATAGGTTTCATTAAGTTTATTCATAATAATAAAAATTAGTCAATTACTTGCAATATATACTATTTTTCCTATACTTCAAATAATTTTTTAAAATACATTCAAAAATGTGAAAAATCCTTATCAAAACACCAGAACAAATATCCGGAATACGAAAAGCTGGTAAACTCACAGCACAGACACTCGATATGATTGGTCATTATGTAAAACCAGGTGTTTCTACTCTTGAGCTCGATCAGATAATGAATACTTTTATCCTTGGAAACGGTGGTGTTTCTGCATGTATCGATTATCAGGGTGCTAATAAATGGGGGAAGTGAGGATATCCTCGATGTACCTGTATATCCCTAAATGATGTCATCTGTCATGGGATTCCTCGTGGCGATGAAATACTCAAGGAAGGTGATATTCTGAATATTGATGTAACGACGATTGTAGATGGATTTTTTGGTGATGCTTCTCGTATGTTTACGGTTGGTCAAGTAAGTGAAAGTGCTCAGAAGATTATTGCTGTCGCAAAAAAATCATGGGAAATCGGAATTGCTCAGGTTCGACCTGGAAATTTCTTTGGGAATATCGGATTCGAAATTGCAAAATATGCTGAAGCACAAGGGTGTTCCGTCGTTCGTGATTATACAGGACATGGTGTGGGTATTCAGTTTCATGAAGAACCCTATGTATATCATAAGGCGGATCGAAATAGTGGCTCAAAAATGCAACCTGGTATGGTATTTACGATAGAACCCATGATTAATCTCGGGAAATATGCTGGGAAAATCGATAAGGATAACTGGACAGTACGCACGAAAGATGGAAGCCTCTCAGCTCAGTGGGAACATACCATTTTGGTAACAGATACTGGGTATGAGATTCTTACAAAGTAGTATCAGGATCGATCCAGAGTTGTATCTTTATCCGTGCCACCTTTACTGATAGATGAATTTTTTCATCTATTTTTATATACATTAAAATACTCGCAGTAAAATCGAGTATTTTTTTTCATTCTTCAGGAGTATTGGCGTATATTATTCGTGTTCTTATCGTTTCTAGAAGAGATGATATAATCGCGTATTTCATAGGAAAATCATCAGAAATTCTTCTGGCGAATATAGTTACGATCGGTCATGCCTCAAGACAGTCATAGATATCACAAGATTCTTTAAAGCCTGAATGCTTCGATCGAGCATTGTATATTCTGCACTTATTTTTTGTATCGAGGTGTCCACATTTTTCTCATGCTTTTTTTACATGTTTTCCACTTTCGGTATCAAATATATCGTAAACATGACAACACAGTCAGTCACACCTTTCACACATAGTATCGTGAGAATTCATAAAAAAATTAGATAAAAAATCCCTGGGACTATTTACCTAATTTTTTTATTTGTGGTCTCTATAAGATCATCCTCATTTACTTATATGAGTTTATAATTTTCCTCTAAAGCCTTGATACGGTTATCGAGTGATGGATGTGTAGAGAATATGCTATCAGGTGAGGTGATCATAAATGCTGACATTTTTTTCTCTTCTGTGTTCATTGGTGTATGCACAAGTGCTGTCATTTTTTGGAGTCTTTTGAGTCCAGAAATCATTTTTGATTTACTTGTATATTCCGCACCACCGAGATCAGCTCGATATTCACGGATTCGAGAAAACCACATAACGACAAACATAGCGAGAAATCAGAATACCATCTGACAAGCAATGTATACTCATTGGTATGCAAGCCAACCAAGACCTCCTTCTTCATCATCACGTGTTAGGAATGATGAGATTGCCTTTGCTGCAAGATTTGCAAGAACGATAACGAACGTGTTCAGTACTCCTTGGATAAGAGTAAGTGTAACCATATCTCCGTTCAGTATATGTGCCATCTCGTGTCCGACAACCCCTTCTATTTCACCCTTTTCCATATTATTCAGAAGACCAGTTGATACAGCTACGAGTGAATTATTTTTACTGGCACCAGTTGCAAAGGCATTTGGTTCAGCGGATTCATAGTAACCCACTTCTGGCATTTTTATATTTTTTGCCTGAGAGATACGTTCAACCGTATCCCAAACCACTGCGAGTTTTTGATCTCTCTGAGATGTGTCTCTATCCAAAAGTACAATACTGTACATTTTTTTTGCCATCCATTTTGAAAGAAACAGGGAAATGAATGATCCACCAAAACCGATCACGACTGCATATATGAGTATACCTCACATTCATCATGCTTGATCTAAAATTCAAGGAAAAAATATATTTACCCCTGCCATCACTACTGAGAGGAGAGCAAGGACGGCTATATTTGTCAGCGCAAAAAAGAATATTCTTTTGATGAGTTGCATATTTTATTGGTTATAAATTATGATTCTATATTATATTCATCTCCTCTCTAAAGCAAATTTTTTTTCTTGATTTTTTAGAATGAGTCTATATACTCCTACTATATTCATACTTTTCTAACTTATTATACTTATGTTCTGATCAAAGAAAAAAGAAACAACTCAGCGTCCTGTAGATTGTGGTGTAAAGATGCATGGCTCTGTTACGGTTGGTACAAAGTGACAAATTGTTATACCGAAAGATGTTCGAGATATGCTCCAGATTAGTGAGGGGGATACCCTTATGACCATGACAAAATACGGTAAATTTGTTTGATTTATAAAAGCAGAAGATATGGAAGAATTTATTAGTCTTCTTAAATCAGAATGTAACATTGATTAATTATACTCTCTAGTAAGAAAAATCTACAATCATTTGTAGATTTTAGTTAAAAAGATCTTTTAGTTTATAATAAAAGATCGCCTCTATTTTTTATTTCACCTGATTTATGCAAAAAATACTAGCTTTTTCACTCCTTATTCCTTTTTTTCTGGTTTCTTGTTGAAAATCAGCAGAGGAGGTAGTGAAAACTCCAGAGCCAAAAACACCATTTTATATAGAGACTTATACTGTCTGAAAAAAGATCGAGACAGCTTCTGTAGAAAAAAGTGCTCGTCTTATAGCCGGAGCGTCACTTATTCTCACTGCAGACTCTGCTGGTGAAATTACAAGCATAAATGTAAAAGAGGGTCAGAAAATAACAAAATGATCCCTTCTTGTAAGTCTAAAAGATACAGTAAATTCTTATGATATTAGGCTTGCCCAGGCTCAAAATGGTCTTGTAACTCAGGATGCAACTCTTGAATCAACAAAAATATCTCTTGACCGAGCTATTAGTGATACTCAGATTGCTTACGAACAGGCAAAGAGAGCTTATGATACCCTCACTGCAAAAAATCCACTTGCCTATGATACACTTGTAAATAGTAATCAAAAGACTCTTGATAATCTTGATTCAACGTATCAGGTTTTTTTAGCAGATATGGAAAAAAATATGGATCAAATACTTTTTGAATCTGATAAAATCCTCGGAGTTTCCCCTCAATTTGAGCATACAAATGATATCTTTGAGGCTTATCTCGGTGCTCAGAGGTGAAATCTAAAAAGTGCCAGTCTCAATTCATATGCTACCGCACTTTCTCAACTTGGTGAGGTGCGTTCCCTTCGAGGAAAATCACTCACTCCTGAGAATGCAAATGAGTATATCAAGAAACTTGAAGACGATTATAATATTATACGTGCTCATGTGGATGATATGGTTCTTATGATTCAGAATAATGTTATTAGTGTTGGTATCAGTCAACAACAAGAGGATGCTTGGGTGGCTCAGTGGAATTGACTCAGATCTCTCATTCAAAGTAGTAATTCATCATTTACGACTTGGAAGACAAGTACTCTTACATTCCTAAAAAACTATAAAACGAATGAATTGGCAGTAAAAGTGGCACTCGAATGACTTAATAGAAATCTTACAACAGAAGAAAAGGCACTTATTAACAGTATTTCAGATGCAAAACTTCTCTATGAACAAAATATTATCGATCTAAAAGATCGCATGAAGTCGGCAGAGCTTTCTCTCAAGCAGGCTGAGAATGCACGAGATGTTGCCATGATGACAAAAAATGCAACTCTTGCACAGCTTTCTGCAAATAGAAATACAGCACTTCTTTCTATCGATCAGGCAAAAAGAGACTATTCAAAGCTTTCTATAACTTCCCCTTTTGAGGGTACGGTTACTAAGGTTATGGGAACTGTGGGCCAGAGAACAAATATGGGAACACAGGTTCTTGAAGTTATATCGAATACACCCGAGGTTCTTGTTGATCTTGATGGTGCTATCGCCTCTTGACTCAGTGTTGGTTCCGAGGTCCAGATAAAAATAGGCGAACAGATACTCCCAGCCTCTATTATTGCTATTTCTAAGGCTGCATGATCGAATCTGCTTTATTCAACTCGAATCAGTGTTCCAAAGGCTCAAAAATATATCTGATCCGCAATAAAAATTATTTTTACAATCAATAAAGAGACGCTTGCTTCCGGTATGATTGATAATATCCTCCTTCCTCTAAAATCTGTAAAGATTATCTCCGAACAAGAATGACAAGTTGCTATTTTTGGAACAGGAAATACTCTGAATTATAAGTCTGTAAAGCTTGGAAGAGTAAGTGGATATGGTGTTGAGATTGTTGATCCACTTGATTCTTCTACAGAGGTAATTCTTAGTGATGTTGAGAATTATGATTCACAAAAAAATATCCTCGTTAGAAAAAAATAATTTTTCTAGATGTATGACTATTCCTACATAAGAGTATGAAATATGATACATCTAGATTTTCCTTATAAAAAATTCCATAAAAATGAATACACCTGAATCTCGCATAGACATACTTCATGAAAAATTTACTTCTGGAATCCTTGGATTTTGGATTCGTCAATATCGTATTTCTTATCTTATTGTCATCACTATTGTGATAATGGGTTCGGTGGCAGTTCTTGGTATTCCAAAAGAATCTTCACCTTCAGTGAAGCTTGGAATTGTATCTATTACAACAAGCTACCCTGGAACCAATCCAGTTGATATGGATGCCCTTGTGACTGATAAACTCTATAAAGCAGTGAAGGATGTAAAGGGGATTGATAAAATTGCCTCGAATTCTTCTCTCTGATTCTCGAGTATTTCACTCACTCTAAAAACAAGTGCTGATACTAAGGAAGTAGTGAATGATGTGCGAAATGAAGTAAATCGAGTAATCCTTCCTGCAGATGCAAAAACTCCAGTAGTCACAGAGGTGGAAACTGATACCAATCGGGCATTTTCCATATTTATCTACTCTCATGATCCGAAGGCATCAAAGGCCCTTCTTTTTGATAGAGCAATCACCCTTCAGAATGCTATAGAAAAAGTTTCTTGAGTGAGTAAGGTAAGCCTATCTGCGGGAGGAAATGGAAGCGCGATCGAATGATGAGGAGGAAATGATTCTGCTTATGATGTTCAGATTATTTTTCCTGAAGAGAAGCTTCAGAGTTTTGGTCTCACTCTTGCATCGATTGCGTCAGTGATTACTGCATCGAATCGTGACCAACCGATAGGGAATTTTGCTATTGGTGATAAAAAATATGACTTTCGTATCGAATGAAAAAATCGAGAGAGTTTTGCTTTTCTTGACCTTCCTATACCACTGCCAAAAGGTGGAAGTATCACTATTGGTGAAGTTGCAACGATCGAACGAAAGTATAAAAATGATTCTATAAATACCATTATTGTTTCTGAGAACACTTCTTCTTGAAGTATGAAATCTCCAACTGTTTCCGGAGAGAAGAATATATCAAATATTTGATTTCCTTATGTAGGATTGACCGTGAATAAAAATGATAGTGCTAGTATTTTTGCTGCGAGCGATGCTGCAAAAAAAGTAGTAGCTGAATATTTCTTGAAGGATGAGTTTAAGAATTTTGGGTATACCTTTGGTATCGATCTTGCTGACAATATTCGTGATGATTATTCTGAACTCCTTAAAGAGGCTATTACTACACTCATTTTGGTATTCATTGCCATGTATGCTTTTGTTGGATTTCGAGATTCACTTTTTGCAACTATTACCCTTCCATTAGCATTTCTTTCCACCTTTATTCTTCTTTATATTTGAGGATATACGATGAATTTCTTAACAAATTTCTCTCTTATTCTCTCATTTGGTATTGCAATCGATACGATTATCGTCATCGTGCAGGCAGCAAGTGCAAAAATCAGGGTTTGATATGATCCAAAATCTGCAATTATGCTTGCTTTGCGCGAATATGCAGTGCCGATTATCTCTTGAGTAATGACGACGATTGTAGTATTTATTCCGATGATGTTTCTTCCAGGAATTCTCGGAAAGTTTCTTGCCTATATTCCGATTACTATCTTC